>NZ_JAWDJM010000171.1:0-43709 GCF_032465715.1 Paraclostridium sp. MRS3W1
GCCTAGATTTATCTAGACATTCTTTTGTTTTTAAATTGTATAACAATATATTTCCATAACTAGGTAAAATATATTGTTATATCATAGAATTTAGCAAATTAAATATGTAATTGAGTTCTATTCTAAATGCTTTATAACCTAGCTAAACATTAAAACCATATAACTATGATTTATAAAATAATAATTTATTAACTTTACTATATAATAATTGATATTATCGCCGTATTATAACTTTATCGGTCTCTATATAATGAAAAATAGTATATAAATATAAGACTAATTTTTATATCAAAATGCATAATTATTAAGTTTGTCATGTTATCGTTAAATAATATAACCTGTTTAATAGTATTATTTCTACTCTACATGCATATTTAAAATTAAAAAGGGAGAATTTATGGTATTTTTATTAATGACAATCATAGGTATATTTTTTATACTAACAGGTCTATTAACTTTATTTTTTACTTTATTTAAAAAAGGAAAAGTACTAAGAAAAAAATCAATTTTTATAGTTCTAAGTTTAATTACTTTATCTGAGATGTTTATAACAGTTACAGCTTTGCCTACTAATTTTATTGTAAAAAAAATTGTTCTTGAAATTTTAATGATTTTATTATTTTGTAATTTATTTCTATATTTAATTAGATATAAAAAAGGATTTAACTCTAGGAGATTAATTCTAGGATTTTTATCTACAATATCAACCATCGCATTATTTACTTTTTAATGCTCAAATACTAATGTTTCGATTTACGATTGGCTGATTTAATTATTTATAATTTTACAACACTAAAGATACTAAAAAGGTGATCTGAGTTTTAGGTCACCTTTTTTATTATCTCCATTTTAATCTTAATTGCAAATTTTACACTCTCATTTTAATAATCAAATCAAAATAATTCATATATATTAACATCTTCTCATATATGTTACGAAAAAGACACTTAAGGAAAGGAAACGTTAAGATTTAATTCCTTTTTTCTATGATAGAATTTCCTCAAGGAGGTAACACTAAAAAAATAAATACTAATTTATAATTTAATTAAAATTAACTAGTCTTAAATTATAAATATGAGGAGAGAAATCGTGAAAAATTTTTTAAAATATTCATTAATAGTAATTGTTATATTCATTGTTATTATAGCCTTTAATTTTCAAAAAATAATGGTTAAATTCGCTTCGTTTATGATTGAAGATAGTGTTAAGAAACAAGTTAAAATGCAATATGATGAAAAAAAAGTTACTAAATCAAAAAATGATATTAATATAAATCAATTTAAAGCTGAATTAGATCAAATGAGTGATTTAAAATTCAAGAACATTAGTGATTTGATATCAAATGCAAATATAAAAGATATTCAATCTCTATATGATTCTAAAAAACTTACTTGTGAGGAATTAGTTATTTATTATTTAAAAAAAATTGAAAAATATGATATAAATAAACTAAATTCAATAATAGAATTAAATCCAGATGTAATTAAAATTGCAAGAGAAAAAGATAAAGGAACAAGATCTGGAAAGTTATATGGTATTCCAATAACGTTAAAAGCAAATATAGGTACTTCAGATAAAATGCATACTACTGCAGGTTCTTACGCTTTAAAAGATTCTATTTTAGATGAAGATTCTTTTATTGTTAAAAAGTTAAGAGAAGAAGGCTCTATTATACTTGGTAAAACTAACCTTAGCGAATTTGCAAACTATATGTCAACAAAATCCTCTAGTGGATACTCAGCTTTAGGAGGCCAAACACAAAATCCTTATGGTAAGTTCGATGTTGGAGGATCTAGTTCTGGATCAGCATCATCTGTTGCTAGTGGATTTTCTGTTGCATCAATAGGAACTGAAACAGCTGGATCTATAATATATCCAGCTAGTCAGAATTCTGTTGTAGGAATAAAGCCATCTATAGGGTTGGTTAGTAGAAATAGAATAGTCCCTATAGCTGAATCACAAGATACAGCTGGTGTAATCTCTAAAAATGTTGATGATGCGGCTTTAATACTTAGTTCTATATATGGATATGATACAAATGATAAAGATACAATAGCCTCTAAAAACTTAGATGAAGATTATATTAGGTATTTAAATGAAAAATCAATAAAAGGCATGAAAATAGCTATACTGAAACCGCTCGCTGTTAGAAATAGTGACTTAGTTTTTTTTGATAGTATACAAAAAGATCTAAAAAATATGGGAGCTAAAACTCATATAGTTTCTTTCTCTGATGAAATTAACAATGTAAAAATGAGTGAATCATTAGAGGCTGGTTTTAAATTTGATATGGACAAGTATCTAAAAATTGCTAAGATTAATGGTGTAAGCAGTTTAAAAGATATAGTTAATATTAATAAAGATGATTTAGAAAACAGAGCTCCTTATGGGCAAGATTTATTAGAAAAATCTCTAGCAAATAAAATGTCTCTTGATGAATATAAAAACTTAGTTGAGTCTAATAAAAAAATAGCTAGTAAAGAAATAGATAACATATTGAAAAATGCAGATATAATAGTATCTTTAAGTAATCAAGCTGCAACCGCATATGCACCTGCAGGCTATCCAGCTCTTACTGTTCCTGCTGAATATAAAAGTAATGGAGAACCAATAGGTATTACTTTTGTAGGATCTAAATTTGAAGAAGGTAAATTATTAAAAATAGCTAATGTATATGAGAACAATACTAACTATAGAAAAGATCCTAATTTAAAGTACTAGTTATATATTAAATAGTAAATCCATCAGACTTCATATTAATGTTTTCTGATGGATTTTTATATACTATAATTATAGTATATAAAAATTGACATCAATAAATTTTTATGTTTAAATAATTTTAATATAAAACTATTTAAACATAAAATATTTTTTGGAGGGCACTCATGGATTATAATGACGCTAAATTAAAAAAAGCAATAGAAGTATTGCAATCATTTTATTCAGTGATAAAAGAAACTAGTGATTTTACAAAAAAAAATGCTCATGAACTGGGTATGACTATACAACAATTATCTATTTTGAATGCATTAGCTACAAATTCAGACTTAACACTAAAAAATCTTACTGAGGTAATGTCAATGTCTCTTTCAAAAAGTTCTGTAAGCTTAATAGTAGATAAATTAGTTGAACAAAATATAGTTGAAAGAAAATCATCAACAATAGATAGAAGAAAGATTATACTAAATCTTACAGAAAAAGGTGATTACCTTTACCACCAATCACAAAATAATGCATATGCTTATAAAGCAATGTTACTAGCTCTTGATGGTCTAGATTCTAAAGATATCGATTCATTGCTTGAAATACATGATCATATAATTGAAAATATAAAATCACTAAAATAGTTAAATACTAAAATTAATTTAATATATACTTCCTGTTATCTTTAGTATTTAAAAGTTTAAATATAATTAAGTATTAATATATTGTCCATATATATGAATTTTCTGCTACAAAAGCATATATACGGGTATAACTTATTACTATACATATTAAAGTAGTTTATTAAATAAAAATAACTTTGTAGGTGATAATTATGCTAACAAATTTGATTTTTATCTTATTGTCTATATTGGCACTAAGTTTAAATCATACAGATGATAAAGATGCAAATAAGTATGTTTTTTATGGAACTTTTTTAATTATCAATGTAATTTTATTATTTGGTATAAAAAATTTACTTTCATATATACTACTTTTTTTACTTTCTATTTTATGTATATTTGCATTTATAAAAATCTCATTTAAAAATAACAAATTATTTCAACAAAAAACAAGAAACCATAAAAAAGATTAAATGTATATTTAATCTTTTTTTATTGCATAATTAAATTGTATATATACAAAATTATAAGTATTAATCTACTTTGCACCTATCTATTATTTCATAGTCATCATCAATTTTTAATTCTTCTAAATCCTTATTTAAATTATTTTTATTAATGTAATTATCTTTAGATGTATTATCATTAATTTTTAAATCTTTAAACTCATTTGAAAATGTAATTAAATTTAAATAATCATGCAATATTTTTTGTAATAAATACGTTCTTTCGTTATGATATCTTAAAATATCTTTTATTAAATTTAATTTATAGTTATAGTCATCTATAGAATCAAATTCATTTAGTATAATTTTATTTAGTAATACATCAAAGGATTTACTTATGTTAGATTCAGTACCCAAGATTTCCTTAATAATATTAAAGTACTCTTCTTTGTGTTTCTCCTCCATGTGTCAATCTACCCCTTCTGTTCAATCTTTTTTTGTTAATTTAATTAATATCTAAAAATTCATAATAATAATGTATTCAATTCAGCTTTTTAGTTTACACATAAATATTTAAAGCTCTTCACATTTGCAAATATTTATTTCAACTAGGAATTTAATAGTTTTTATTTTCTATTTGTTATTTAGCTTATTAACAATAATAAATTTAGATTTTCAAAAAAAATAGTTGATTTTTTTTTAGAATATACTACAGTTAATGTTAAGTAGCTTATTAACGGAGGTTTTTTATGATTAGTTTATCTAATAAAAAGCAAGTTGAAAAACTTCAATTTGAAAAAACTAGACTCGAAATTAAAATTTCAAAATTAGAAGAAGAAGTTGTTAAATTAAAATCTGAAATGGAAAAGCAAGAAAATCTTATTAATGAGTGGAGAAAATACTATAAAGAATCCGTAAATGAAATAGCCAAATTAAAAAATCAACTTAAAGAGTTTAATCCAAATTTAAAGCCAAGAAGTAAAAAAATATCACAAAATGATATAGACAATATAAAAAATTTATTCAATATGAAAAAGTATACTTATAGAGAAATAAGCAATATTTCTAATTGGAGTATATGTACTATCTCTAAAGTAATTAATGGTTATTATGATTAACTGTTTAGAAAATATAAGTTGAATGGATTAATTAATATTATTTTTATACATTTTAACAAGGATTTAAAAGATTTTTATTATTTAATCTTTTAGATCCTTTTTTATTTATAATTATAAATTATTTAACCTTATTTCATATAAATATCTAATTAAAATCTATATAATATTTTATGAAATTTCATCATTTGATTTATATTCAAATATTCCTAAAGAATATTTTTTTATCGAAAAACAATAATTTAATATTGATTTATTATAATTTGCTGTTATAATTTAATTAAAGCAAATTTAAAGGAGAGTCTACAATGAAAAAAAATATATTATATTCAATACCATTTTTAATAGCAATAGGATGCTTAGTAATTTTCAATATTATAGGATCTGAAGTTGCTGCAGATGGAACTCTTATAGAACCATTTTTCTTAATACCTATATTCTGGTTATTTTCTTTCATAGGAATTTTAGCTTTAATTTCTAGGGTTATACTATCTCTATTTAAGAAAAAACATATTAGTCAATAGATATATTTTAAAATAGGATATGAAATAATGAATAAAAATTTTAGTTCAAGAATTCTAAATAATATTGTCTCAATAGGTATATCTATAACTCTAATATTATTTTTACTTATACCTTTATTGTTCAACTATTTTTTTAAAAATACTTTGGGATTAGTAGGTGGAAATATATCTTTATTTGTTTCAACCGGAGTTTATATATGCATAATTCCTTATTTAATAGCATTAATTACACTTAAAAAATTATGTGCTTTAATATATAATAAAAATCCATTTTCAATGGAAACTACTTATTTATTAAAAACAATATCATTATGTGCTTTTAGTGAATTATTTGTATTTAATATGGTACAATTATCTTTGTGTAATTTATTTGATATTTATTTATATTCGATTAACCTAATTCCAACTGTTTTAATTTCATTTATTTCTTTATTTATAGGACTTTTTAGTTTTGTTTTATATAAAATCAATTACGAAATAGTTAAAATAAAAAACATCAAATAAAAAAATCGAGGTCATAATTATGGAAAAAAATATTAGTTCAAAAATACTAAATAACATTGTTTTGGTAGGGATAGGACTAACAATCTTTCTACTTCTATTCTTACCACTAGGGCTTACAGCTTTTTTTAAAAGCAGTCTAGGTATAGTTGGCTCAAATATACCTATTATTTTATCTTTAGGAGTATATATATGTGCAATTCCTTATTTAATAGCATTAATATCATTAAAAAAATTATGTAATTTAATAGCTAGAAAAAATCCTTTTTCAAGACAAATTCCTTATCACCTAAAATCCATAGCAATATGTGCTTTTAGTGAAATTTTGATATTTAATGTGGTACAATTATTTTTATGTTACTTATTTAATGTTTACCTTTATGCCCTTAACATAATACCAGCTATTTTAGTTTCATTTATTTCTTTAGCTATAGGATTCTTAAGTTTGGTATTAGGTAGGTTATATACTATGGCAATTGAAATAAAGGAAGAAAATGATAAGACTATATAAGGAGATATTATGGCGATTATAGTTAACTTAGATGTAATGATGGCAAAGAGAAAAATGAGTTCAACGGAACTTTCTGAAAAGCTTGGAATCACTATGGCTAATCTTTCCATATTAAAAAATAATAAAGCTAAAGCTGTTAGGTTTACAACTTTAAATAGTATTTGTAAAATATTAGACTGTCAGCCAGGAGATATTTTAGAATATGTTGAAGATATTGAAGATGGTAAATAGCTATAGTTAATCAAAAAGATACTGTTTTTTAATTAAAAAACAGTATCTTTTTTAATTTAATTATCAATGTGTTGCTTTTATATAAATTTTTTTTGAAATCATTATAATTTTAGATAGTTAAATGTTAGTATTTTCAATCACTTAGCATTTAACTTGAAGTTTTGATACATAATAATTTTTTAAAATTATCAATATGACACATTTTGATTTATTTGTCTACTATTTCTACTATAATTGAAATGTTTAATATCTATATACATTTGATTATTTAAACTTTTTTTGTAATTATCAAGTTGACATATTTTAAGACTACCAAAATAAATCCATTTCTTCTTTATGCTTTAAATCTTCCTCACACTCTTTCTTGTACTCCAAAATTTTATTATCTAAGGTTCCCTTAAAGAATTTATATGATACGGCTTTTATAGTTTCAACATCGTCTTTATCTAGAGTTATCATAACCGCATCATCAAATGCTTTTTTCATGTAATCATTTTTAAAGTCTATATTTTCGAAATCCATTTTAAAACTTCTTAAGGTTCCTTTTGTAAAAACTGTTTCATCTGGAACAAAAAATTCTCTATTTAAAATAGATTTCTCTGTCTTTAAATTTATTTTATTTTCTTCAAATGGTTCAGGTACAGTTGACTGTTCATAAATATTAGACTCGCCAATTTGATCAATTACATCATCTTTAGAGAAATACTTTCTCTTATCTAAGTCTTTTACTATAAAATCTATTGATTCAACTTTTCTTCCTGATTTATTTTCTTTTATATCTATTTCAAAAAAACCACTTTCATTTAACTCTTTTATTGCTGGTAAAATTACACGTCTTTTAAAATTTGAATATTGAGGATAACTATCTTCTAGCATTAAATACATCTTTATATCCTCAATTTTATAATTTATAGTTTGTTTAGTTCCTGACCAAACTCTTATTAAATCATATAATCTTTGAGCATTATAATTTTTTAAACTAAATAGTATAGCTAAGTTTGCCGGAGTATATCCTGTCTTTAAGTATTGATCTAGTAAAGTATAAATTTTTTTTGGGCTTTCGATTCTAAAAATCTGAGTTTCTTCATCAAACTGGTATCCTGATATAAAATTGTATTGTCCCCAAATCAATTTATCATTTCTCTTTTTTTCAATGAAAAATATACTTTTGTTCATAAGACCTTCTAAATAGCTACTTATTTTTTTTACAGTTCTATCATTCGTTCTTTTTATTATTTCTTTAAATTCATCATAATGAATATCACAATGCATTGATCCATTATAGTTTTTTTGAAGTTTATAAAGTATTAACAAAAATATTCTATTTTCATTCAATGTTAAACTATATTTAGATTGTATTAGCACATTGTTTTTCATAAGTATTTTTGGATTTTCTATATCAGTTAAATTACTCATAATATCCCCCAATTCTATTAACTACTAAACCTAGTATATCATATGTATAATTTTAAAGTGTCACTTTTACAATTTTGACACTTTAATTTAACAGTATTAACTTTTTGCTATATTAATATGATATCAAAGTGACACTTTTAATGATATCAAAGTGACACTTTTAATTATCAAGGTGACACTTTTAATTATCAAGGTGACACATAAAAATTATCAAGATGACACTTTTAATTATCAAGGTGACACTTTTAATTATCAAGATGACACTTTTAATTGCTTCAGTAGAAGTAATTTCAAGGCTTTCACTGCTACTTAAATACTATAAATACTATTAAATACTATTTTAAATAATAGTAAAGACTAGTAAAGGTACTTTTCTGTTCTAGTTTAATCTATTTAAATCAAAACATATTATCAATATGACATATTTATATTGCTATCCTAATACTTAATTTAATTATACTTATTAGTAATATATTTTTTGACTTTGAATAAAAATCTTTTTTAAGAAAGTTTTAACTATCAAAGAATAAAGTTTACATATCGATAAAAACGCCTCAGAGGCTATGAGAAAGTTTTTGCACATCAAAATGGGTAAATATATTACAATTTAGAAAATTTAGCTAAAAACGGAAGATAAAGATCGAAAAAACTGTAATTTTTATAAAATAGGATGAGAGACGTAATATCAAATTCAAATAAAAAAGGAATATTAGTATATAATATCCCTTTTTTATTTGAATTTGATATATTAACCTATAAGAAAATCTAAAATATTCCATCCATCTGATGTATTGCTTTTGTAAAGTTCAGTGTATCCACACTTAGTACAGCTTATAGTTATAAATTTTTTATTTTGGATATCAAATATTTTTGCAAAGTTTCCACCTGTAGCTTGAAATTGATCACTTTCATAAGATGTATTTGAACATTTAGGGCAAACATATTGTTTTTTCTCCATAATTTAAATCCTCCTAATATTGATTTGAGTAAAATTTTACTATAACAAATAAAAAAAAACTAATTAAAATTAGTTACAATATAAAACTTTATATTATTCCTTATCTTTTAATTTATTGATTTCAGTATCGATTTGATTATTAGATTTTAAAAACTTAAAAATTGATATAAATATAATTACAAATACATTAATTAATAACAGAATGCTTAAGGTTTGGAATAAAGATATTAAAACCATGATGAACTCCTTTACATATTTGTAGTTAACTCAGATTGATAATTATTATACATATTAAGTAAAATAAATCAATTTAAATGGAGCGAAATCAAATAAAATGGGATTAAAATGAGCATCTACTTAGAGTAATATAAATTTTTCATTTTAAATATAAAGTATTTTTAAAAGTTTTAACATATAGGTTAGAATTAACTACTTACAATAATATTTATTTTAATACTTAGAATAAATATTATTAAATTAAATCCGAACTTTAAATTTTAGAAAAGAGAAAAAGTTAGCTAATAGAGAATGAAATGACGAAAAAATACAAAATTACGCAAATTTCAACAAAAATAGACTTATTTGATTTTTAATATGTAAAATATAAAAAATTATTTTCAAAGTATCCTTCCATCATGAAAGTGAATATTATGAAATTCCAATATTCTTACATAACATATGTAGTAGATTAACTAAATACGTTTACTTATTTCAATTTATTAAATTATATAAAAATTTTGACATTATTCGAGCTGAATATTGCAAACGATTTTTTGATATGTAACAATGTATACAAAGACAAGGTTGTCAAATATCTAACAATGTCTTTTGACTTAGGTGTTCTATTTAAATTATAGGAGGAGATTGGGAAATGGAATTAATACAATACAATGCACCTGTAATAGAGTGTGATAATTTTGAAATAACTGAGGAACAAGCATGGTTTTTAGTTTTCGTAGCAGTACTTTTAGCATTAGGAGCTACTGTTGTTTTAGGAGCTGCAGTTTGGTGTTTAGTTCAAGGTAAAGGAAGTTTCACTGGTGGAGTTAAGTGGGAAAATGGGCTTAACGTTAATATAGAGTGTAAATAGATAGGACTTTAATTTATTAAAATTATACTAAAGAATTTAAAACTATAACAAAAGAGAAAGATTTAAATTTAGGACACCTAAGTCTGTAAATTGATTTAAGTACTGGGAGGAATGTGTAAACTATGCTTTATGTAGAGAACTTGACAAAAACTTATAACAATAAAATTGTTGCTATAAAAAATCTCAGTTTTTCTTTAAATAAAAATAAAGTTTTAGGACTTGTAGGTCCTAATGGATCTGGAAAGACTACAACAATTAATTTAATCTTAGGGACTATCAAAAGTGATACAGGTAAAATATTATATGAAAATTATAAAAATGATAGTCTAAAATTTAAACAGAAAGTTGGATATATACCAGATGAATTGATACTTCCAGAGTCATTGACGGGAAGAGAATATATAGATTTTATTTTATCAGTATACTCTATAAAGAAAAACGATAAATTAAAAAAATTAATCAAACTATATAATATGAAAGACTTTTTAGATATCTTGATAAAAGAATATTCACATGGGATGAAGAAAAAACTTCAGATAATAGTTGCTTTCTCATTAGAAAGCGAAGTAATAATTATAGATGAACCTTTCCGAGGGTTAGATATAGAATCAATTATAATAACAAAACAGCTTTTTAAGAGTTTTATAAGCTCAGGAAGTATATTATTATGTTCACATGATTTAAATTTAATTGAAGAATTATCGGATGAGGTAATAATGCTTTACAAAGGTAATACTGTAGCAAAGGGTACAAGTCATCTTTTAAAAGAAGAATTTCAATGTGAAGACTTAGAAGAAGTTTTTATGAAAGTTGCTATAGGGGAGGACAGAAAAAATGAGATTGGAGAAATCATTTCTAATTTTAACAACAATGCTTAAGGGAATTAAAAATAGTTTATACAATAAAATTAAAAAATATTTTGTTTTTATATCTATTGTAGTACCATTTTTTATTCTTTTAGGAACCATAATCTCGTATAAGATATTTTCGCCTATGATTAATGCTATTATTAGTGGAAATAAAAGTATGCTTTTTTCATTTGTTTCCTCAAGTATGCTAAATGTAACTTTAATTACTTTTGTTATATACATAATACTAATCAACTCAGATAATGATAGCAGCAATTATAGCAGAATGATAAAATGGTTACCTCTTACAAAAAGAGAGAAGATATGTGCACAAACAATTCAAGAATTATTTTTTATAATTATTACCAATCTATGCTATGTAACATTTTTTCACCTACCATCATTTATAGGATCAAAGGTTGATATAAAAATTATTATTATATATTTAATATCTGTAATTCTGCAATCATTATTGACATATTTCTTATTAAATATTATTTATCTATTAATAATTAGATTACTATATTTTATATCACATAAAAAGTTTATCAGAGAATTAGCCTCAATTATTTTAGGAATAAATACGTTTATTTATTTAGTTAGCAAAATAAACTTAGAGAATCTTTTAGTTAAAAGTAATACATATAGGATATCAATAGTAAATATTTTATTACCTGTTATAGATATGTGTTTGGGATATGGATACTTTAACTATAAAGATGCAAAAGTCTGTTTGATTCTAAGTGGAATAATTTTGATTTTAGGAATATTAATAACGATTGTATTTGCTGGGATTGAACTTGATAATAGAAATTTAATGCTTTTTAAATATATACCAAAATACAAAGGTAAAATGTTATGGATTGTAATAAAAGAAATTAAACATATTGTACGAAGTGAGACTAATATTTCAAATTTCTTTGTATTAATATGCATAATTATATCTGTAGGTTTTTTGGATCCAAACACTATAGACAAAACAATTGCTAATTTAATTTTATCAAGTTTTTGTTCAATATTTGCACTAAGCTCATTTGGTGAAGATAGAAATTTCACTATTTACTCTAATATAGTTCCTATTTCTAGTAAGTTAATTTCTTATGGAAAACTAATAGGAAATCTTATTATTGGGATATTGCTGTATACGATATTATTTTTTATCGTATTTACGTATTTAGGTATAAACATAGAATTATTTAAAAGTGGATTAATGTACACTGCAATGGGGGTTATAGTGATTTACACATATGGTATTGTAATTCCAGTTAGAGAAAAAGAGCCATTTTCAAATATAATTGTATTTTTATCTTTTGCGGCAATATGTATTTTGATTTCTATAATATCACTAACATTTAGTGGTGCATATATATATCAACTTATTTTTATATCTGTAGTAGCTATAACGTTGATGATACCAAAGCTTTATAAGTTAAATTCTAAATTAGATTAAATTTATATTTAAATAATACATTTTAATTTATAAAGGAGAGATTAGATGAATCTATTTACATTTTTAATTGAAAAGATAAAAGCATTATTAAAAATAAAAACAGTTTTTATTATTCCCAAGAGCGTAGATTTAAATGAAAATTTAATTTTTGATAAAGATTTAAATAAAAGTATTACACTAAATGGAGTTGCTTATGAAATTTTAAAGTTAGTTAATGGCAAAAACACTATAGACGATATAGTTGAAGAGTTACTCAAAAAGTATAATGTAGAAAAGGCTGTATTAGAGAGAGATGTAATAAATATATTAAGCAATTTACAAGATAAAAACTTAGTTGAAAGTAAGGTAATAGGGAATAAAATAGTAGTTTTATTTTTAAACATAAGCATATTTCAATATGTGTATAAGAAAAGATACTCTGTTTCTGAATCTAAATTTGGATCTTTGATTATTTTACTTTATGTAGTAACGAAAAAATTGTTTGTAATGTGGGTCATTACATTTATAACTATTTACTTATTTAAACATAATTTAGCATCTGAGTTTAATGAGAAGATAAATTATGCAATTAATTGTTACATTGTTTTTATACTTTCGATTATAAGTGGATTTGTTATGCATGAATGGATTCATATAGCTGTTAGTAAAATTCAAAATCAAGAATTTCGTGGATATATATTAGCAAGAAGATTTACAGTAAGCATAGTTAAGGTAAATACCGAATCTAGTTTATTATCTATTTTGCTAGGCCCATTGATTCCAAGTATTTTAGGAATAATAATAATAGTAATTTCAATAAAAATACAAAGTATAATGATATTTACTCTAGGAATAGGATTTGCAATTAATGCAATAAATTTATTACCTTTTACACAAGATGGGAAAGGAATACTTAGGAAAGTTCTAATGAAAAAACTAATGAAGGGAGCTATAAAATGAAAAAAACATTAGGAATTATATCTGCTGCATATTTTATACTTATACCGTTTAGTATAATTTTTTACTTATTATATTCCTTGATAAGTAATAAAAGCGTAAACTTATTTAATGGTGGAGTTGTGCTAGATGTAGCACAAAGTAGTTTCAAATTAAACATAAGTTCAAACTTAGTTTTAATATACATAGTTTTATATATAGTACTTATTGGATTAGTATACATAGTTTCAAGAACAAAGTTTTGTAAAAATTTCTATGAAAAAGGAAAGAGGGCAAATGGATAAGAAAAGAGTAGTTAAATTAGTTTTATTTATTGCTTTTATTGCAATCTGTATATCAGCATATTCAATATACTCTAAAGGTAAAGAAACTATATATACAAAGTACGGGCTAGCATATGGAGACCCTAATGCCAAAATAAAAATGGTAGAATATATGAGTTTTCAATGTATAGACTGCTACGAGTTACATGAAAATATAGGAGATACATTAAGAGATAAAATTAAAAATGGTGAAATATATTATGTAGTAAATCATGTTGATTTTGAAAAGTTTAAGTATGATGATGTTATATTCAACAGAATTGATAACCTAGATAAAATAGAAACGGTAGATTATATAATGGATAATTATAAAACATGGAGTAAAATGAAAAACGTGAAAGATGTTGAAGAGTTTTTTAAACTAGGTGCTATTAAAAAAGATAGAGTTGAGATGCAAAAACATATTCTGTCTGAAAGAGATGATCTTGGAATAGATTTTATACCTACACTTTATTTAAATGGTGAAAAGCATGTTGGATCATTTACAGAAAAAGAGTTCAATAAAATGATAAATGATGTAAAATAAGGCTATATAGAATGCACATACATGTAAATGAAAGGAAATTTTTATGAAGTATATAAGTAAAATACCAGATACAGATATTAATTTAAATAAGGACATGCTTAGTACTGGTTGGAAAATGTTAAAAGAACCTCGAAACTTAGTTACAGCAACTCTAATATCATTACCTATATCAATTATAAATATTTATTTGTGTATATTTTTTATTAAGCTTATAAATAAAGACTTATTGACAATTATAAACTCTATTTTTTATGATGGAAAATTTGTTTTTACAATTAAGCTTATATATATAGTATACATATATGTGTATATACTTTTACATGAAGTTATTCATTTAGTATGTATTCCAAACTTTGCAAACTCTAAATCAACATTTATTTCAGTAAAACTATGGGGTGGTTTTGTTTATACAGAAGAAATAATTAGTAGAAATAGATACTTGATAGTAACTATAATGCCATTTATAATATTGTCATTTGTAATGCCAATTATAATGACCTTATTAGGGGTAAACCCTATGATTATTTTAATTTTGGCAATTGTTAATGCTGCAGGAGCATCAGTAGATATATTATCTTTTATACTATTGGTTTTTCAAGTTCCAAGAAATAGCAAGATAAAAAACAATGGAATAAAAACTTTCTACAAGATTAGTAAAGTATCTAATTTAGATTAATAAATGCATAAAAGGGAGGACAATTGTCCTCCCTTTTATGCATTTATTAATCTATTTTTTAGTTTTTTTTGATTTCTTCTTATACTTCTCTTCATATGCAGTTAAGGCGTCTACATTAAGCTCAACTGAATCAAACATCTTACAGACTATATCTTCTAAGACTTGAGAAACAGTCATATTATTTTCATAAGAAAAAGATTTAACCTTATCAGCGATTTCCTTTTTTAATTTAATTCCAATCATAACTTTTTCTTCTTTTAATTTGGGTTTATTTATTAAATCAAATACATTAATATCAGTATTTTTATTTTCAATAAATTCTTGGCCCGTTGATTTTTCATCTACTTTTTGTTTTATGTTTAATAAACTGCTTTTCTTATTTAACATTGGATTTTCAATAGTCATAGCTTTCTCTCCTAATATTTAATAAATATTTAATATTGATTAAATGTATTTTTAATAGTTAAAAAATTTTCATTAAATAACTATTAAACCTTCTTCTATGTATTCATTTATTAAGTCGGAAATTTCATTTCCTATATCAGTTTTTATTTTTCTTTCTTTAACTTTTACATACTCACTAATTGACTCATTATATAATATTGAGTTTTCATAGTGAACAGACTTTCTCATAGTCTGTTTAAATGTATTTCCTAAAATTCCTTTTTCTGTAGCACACTCTAGCCACATTTTAATTTTGTTGTTTTCTTGTTTTTCAAATTTAGTGATAACTGGTTTTCTTATATCGTCTTTATCTATTCTAAGAGCTTTCTTGATATCTCCATAGGTTTTTAATAACAAATCATAACCTGTTAGTGTACTATAACATCCGTAGTTTATTATAGGTACAATATCTGTACAACATATAAATACATTTGTATTTAAAACAGATATAGCAGGATTTAAATCAAATAACACTAAATCATATTCTGAAAAAACATCTATATTCTTATCGTCAGTTAAGTAATTCAATAAAGTATATTCTTTACCGGCTTTTGTATTAAGAACTAATTCAAGAGTAACCATATCTATATTACTTGCTATAATATCTAAGTTTTGAAATTTACTTAGAGGAGATTTCATAATTAACTTATCTATTTCAATATTGCTCTCTAACCCATCTTTCAAAGTATATATATTGGATTGAATTACTTCTTCTCCTAATAAAAATACTGATGCATTTGATTGAGGATCAGCATCTATAAACAATACTTTTTTATTGGGATAGTTTGTACAAAATTGATGTATAAAATTTAGATTTAAACATGTTTTGGAACTACCACCCTTAAAGCTCATATGTGTTAAAATTGTTTGATTTTTAGCCACTTTTATTACTCCTTTTTATATTAAATATACATTTAATAGTAGTTTAATCTATATTTTATCATTAATTAAATGCTTTTTAAATACTAATTTAACATATTATAAAAATTAAAAATAAAGAGCTAAAAATATAGCTCTTTAAAGATAAAATATTAATACCATTATAGAATTCAGTCTGAAATCAATTAGATTTTGTATTTTGTTTTTTTGCGTCTTTTTTCTGTTTGAACATGATACAGAAACCATGACCAAAATAGAAAATCACACTCAATATTATAAATATGGCAAATACAAATAAAGCATAGTCAATCCAGAGCCAATTTGAATAGCTTATGCCCATAAAGTCGAGTAGAAACATTATACTAACACCTCGTTTTTATTTTTTATTTAGTGTTTTAGTGTTGATAATTTTATTTAAGTATAGAAAAAAGAGACTTATTTCGTGATAACAAGTCTCTTTCAAAATTAGAGATAATTATTAAATACACTATTAAATGTATATTTAATTACTTTTAAATATATGCTGATTATTTTACAAATGTGAATTTTTAAATAGATAAAAACAATAATACTACAGATGGAAGAAAAGTAATTACTGTAATAATTAAAGTAGTATTTGTAGGTATAAATTCACTATTATATTTTGTAAAATAGAATAAATGAAAAATTATAAAAGTTAATATCATTAATATAAAATTAAAAAATAAGCTAATGAAAAACACTTTAAAACTTTCATCTATTATAGTATAAGATTTAAAAGTATTAATGGTATAGATTATATAAATTATTACTCCAAAAATAAAATAAAAGTTACTTTGCTTTTTTAAATCTTTGTTTTTTAAAAAGTTGAATTTTAAAATAGATTTATTGTCATTGTACTCGATTCTCATAGGGGTCACCTCATTGTTATATTAAAGAAATAGTGATTCTAAATATAATTATCGTCATGTTAAAATAATTATAAAGGGATATGATAAGCTGAATATATAAATATAGGCTTATAAATAAAATAAGGAGGACGTTTGTCCTCCTTATTTTATCAACTAATATATGTATGAAGTCACCATTTGATTATATTGGGTTTGAGTTAGTGTTACATTTAAAAGCTAGATATCAATAAAGTTAATTATATTTATCTATAAACTCTAAAAATGCTTTACTTATAATGTCATGTTTATTTAAATGAGAATATTTATTTTTACATAAATCAGAAAAATCATTCCATATATCTTTATCTAATCTGATTGTAGTTTTTATAACTTCAGATTTATTGAAATTTATTTGAAGGCCAGACTTTACCTCGATTACATCTATAGGACAATTGTCCTCCTTAGATTCGAAGTTATTTATAAGACTAATTATCTTATCGTAATTTTTAACGATATTTAATATTTTTTCTTGAAATTCATAGTTATTAAATAGTTGATTTGAATTTAATGAAAATGGGTCATAATTGCTTGAAATAAGCGACTTTGAGTTATGTTTAGGATATATATTATCCACGGTTAAAATGAATTTACCATCAAATTTTTGATATCCATATTTTTTCATAAATCTATCTAAAGTATCAACTCTTGTATAACTCATTTTTTCAGCAATTTCTTTTCTTGATAGCCCTTTTTCCTGGAGACTAATTATATAATCTATTTTTTTATCATAGCTCCAATCTTTCTTATTTTCCAAGTTACCACCCCCAACAATATGGAGGACACTAGTCCTCCATATTATTATACTATTTAAAAATTGCGTATTTAGTTGAAATTTAGCTTTTAATTAAAAAATATCTAAAATGTATAAGTTAAGGCCTAGTATGCAACAAAGCATTGAACAAAGTTTTTTTTAGACGTATACTTTTTATATAGTTTGTAAATAAGTACATACATAAAAGTATGAACTAAGTATCTCAATTCAAATTCAAACTCATAGTGTCGATAAAAGTATATAAAAGTTAATTAAAATCTAAATAGAAAAGGGTATATTTAGATTTTTAATAGTTGTGTTTTAGGGTTATAAACATAAATTTAATTAACTTAACAAAAGAAGTATTCAAATTGAATACTTCTTTTTGTGTTAAGTTAATTAACTGGAATATATAAAAAATAACTAAACTGAGACAATTATCTTTAAAAACTAGAAAAAGGTACCGATATAAGATATTATGTAATGACAAAAAATATGTTAGGGGGATTTTTAAATGGTTGTACTGGGCATATGCGATGATGAAAAGCATTATAGGTCAATTATTAGAAAATATTTAGAAGAAATATTACAATCAAATGCACAGAGTTACGAAATCCATGAATTTACATCTGGAGAAGAGCTACTAGAGAATTACCCTAATAATTTAGATATCTTGATTTTAGATATACAAATGGATAGCATCGATGGGATGAATACAGCTAGAAGGATTAGAACATTTGATAGTAACGTAGAAATTATATTTATGACTTCTTATTCTGAATTTATGCAAGAAGGATATGAAGTAAGAGCTTATAGGTACTTATTAAAACC
This sequence comes from Paraclostridium sp. MRS3W1, assembly GCF_032465715.1. Classification (NCBI taxonomy): domain Bacteria; kingdom Bacillati; phylum Bacillota; class Clostridia; order Peptostreptococcales; family Peptostreptococcaceae; genus Paraclostridium; species Paraclostridium sp. MRS3W1. The sequence goes on from NZ_JAWDJM010000171.1 coordinate 18,712, forward strand.
TATAGATTTCGATAAATTAAATAAACATATAATACCATGTGTAAAGGAATTAAAAAGACGAAATAGCAATTATTTAACAATTAACACAAAGAACTATATAGATAGAATAAAAATAGATTCTATACTGTATATTGAGACTCAAAGGCCTAATTTATTAATTTATACAAATAAAAAAGTTCATAGTGTAAGAATGAGTATGAGAAAAATCGAGGGAATATTAGAAGAATATAGTTTTTATAGATGTCACAATAGTTTCTTAGTTAATTTAAAAGAAATTGAATCTATGGATGGTGAATATATATTTATAAATGACATGAAAATACCTGTAAGTAGGTACAGAACTAAAGGATTAAAACTAGCAATAACCAATACTCTAGGGGATATAGTATGTTAAATAAAGTAGGTATAGACACTAGAGATATATTTAAAATCTCAATAGTATTTATGAATTTTATAATATTTTTTTGTACACTAGATGTAGTAAGTATTAGAAAGATTAGTAATATAAAGCTTTTCCAGTATATAGGTATTTTAATTTGTATTTTAGTAGTGATAAGTGTATCAAATATATTTCGAAGTTTTAGGATTTTATTATATATAATAATTGGAATTATATACTATAACCTAGTATATGATGAATTTTTAGTGAAATGTGTAATAGTAACTATATTGTTTTGGATAAGTGTAATGGTTGTAGAGACTGCATCAGTTGGTGCTATAGCTGCAATTAATAACATACCAGATATAAATTACCTAATAAATCAAAAAAAGTATGTAATTCAAGCAATTATACTATCTAAAGTATTACTGTTAATAGAGTTTGTACTACTAAGGTACTTTAAATTGGCATTAGAGTTTAAGCCAAAAGACATGGCTCTTATAGGTCTTTCTATAAGTTACAATATATTAAGCTTATTGTTAGTTTTTGGATATAATTTTTTAAATAGGATATTAATCAAATTAAATATTGTATTTTTAATATTAATAACAATGCTTTTAATGCTATCAACTATTTCGTTACTAGTAGTTATAGCTAGAATTAGAAGATCTGATAGACTTAAACTTGAAACAGAGCTTATAAACGAAAGGACTCAAATGAATTATAAAAATTATGAAAATATATATGAGGTCCATAGTAGTTTAAGGCATGTATATCATGATTTAAAGAATCATATGATGTGTATAAAAAATTACAATAGTAAAGAAGATATTATTAAATACATAGATAACTTAAGTTTCGAAATAAGAATGTTCGATAGTATCTCTCATACAGGGAATGAGACTTTAGATATAATTTTAAGCCAAAAGATACATGAGTGTAATAAATATAATATTAAGTTTGAATCGAATATAAATTTCTCGAAATTAGGATTTATAAGTAATATAGATGTATGTTCCATATTTGGAAATGCTTTAGATAACTCAATAGAGGCATGTAAATTAATAGATTGTGGGATTGATAAGAAAATAGAGGTAAAAGTAACCTACATTAACCAGTTTTGTATAATAAAAATTATAAACACTAAACAAAATAAAATTAACCTTACCAAAAAGGGAATACAAACAAGTAAATATAATAAATATGAACATGGTATAGGGTTAGCAAGTATAAAAAGAACTGTAGATAAGTATGATGGAGAAGTTGCTGTGAATTTCTCTGAGACTGAATTTATTTTGAAGATAATGATACCTATACGGTCATAATAAAAAAGCACACAAAATATAGAGTCTATATTTTGTGTGCTTTTTTATTATGTTAAATTAGAAGGTGCTTATGTTTATATTACCCATTAAAAAAACAGTTTAACTCTTAATTTATTAATTTTTCAAATACAACATTATATTATTTTATAAGTGGATTATTTATTAATAGTTAAAATTAATAGAAATATAAAAAATATAATTGAATTAAACGATGTATATATTTAAAATACTATAACATATACATTATTTAAGTTTAAAAGGTCAAAAAAATTGGAATTATTTTGACCTTTTAAACTTTAATAAACAAGAATTTAAGCCCAAAATGAAAATATAAGAAGTATTTAATTATTTATGAAATAATAATTCTGAATTTTAAAAATTTCTTGTAAATATTTTTCAATCTGATAGAATGTATTAAAAAGGAGTGCGCTATTATGAAAAAAATATTATTCGTAACAGATTTATATTATAAAGCGAACGGAAGAAATTACTATGAAGAAGACCTTTTTATAACATCTAAATTAGTAGATAAATTTAACCTAGTTATTTGTAATCCAAAAGATATGAACAAGTTTAATGATAATTTTGACTTAACTATATTTAGAAATGCAGGTCCTGTTGCAAATTTCCCAAAAGAGTATAATGATTTTAGAGAAAAAATAAAAAGAAATAATTTAAAGACATATAACTCATTTGATGGAAAGGGAGATATGAATGGAAAGGACTATCTAATTGAATTAACTAACTTAGGATATCCTGTAATCAGTACTGTAGATTCAATTAATAATATCAATAAGCTACCTAAAGTAGATAAGTATGTTATAAAGCCAAAAGATGGAGCAGATTCAATAGGAATGGAATTTGTAACAAAAGAAGAATTATATGAAAAAGTTCAAAAGGATGATTTTAATACATTAATTCAGCCAGCGATAAACTTTGAATATGAAGTATCTTTTTACTATATAGATAAAGAGTTCCAATATGCCCTTTATGCACCAGACAAAAGCAAGAGATGGGAATTAAAAGAATATGAGGCCACTGCAGCTGACTTAGAGTTTGCGATGAAGTTTGTTGAATGGAATAATATAGATCATGGTATCCAAAGGATTGATGCATGCAGAGATGAAGAAGGCAATCTTTTACTTGTTGAATTAGAAGATTTAAACCCGTATCTATCTGTATTAGAATTATCAAATCAACTTCAAAATAAATTTATTGAATCACTTAAAAAATCAATTGAAAATGTTTTAAACTGTAACTAAAAAAACAGATATATAAAAAGGAGCATCATTAATGATGCTCCTTTTTATATATCTGTTTTTGTTTTTTAGACTTATTATAATAATAAATTTAATATATCAAAAATGTAAGAAATCTTTAAGGTTGATGCAAGGCTATTTTAAGGATGTAAATGTATAATAGAGTTAATAAATAAAACAAAGGAGGAATTATACATGACAATAATAGGGGTTTTAATGATAGTTCCATTTATATTATCAGTAGGAGCAGGGATAGTGAGTAGTTAATTAGAATTAGCTAACCAACAATAGACGTTTAAAATATTTAAGAAATGTTTAAGATAAAGATAAGTTAAGAGTATAGAATAAATATAAAAAATGAAGGAGAGATTATACATGATAGTAATAGGAAGTGTAGTGATGGCACCATTTATATTAGCAGTAGGGGCAGGACTAGTAAGTAATGAACTAGATGCAGCTAATCAACAATAGAATATTAAAGCATTTACAATAAAGCTAGGAAATATAAGCGTATAGGATAAAAAATGAGGGAGGAATAATAATATGACAACAATAATAGGGAGTTTAATGATAGTTCCATTTATACTAGCAGTAGGAGCAGGGCTAGTAAGAAATGAATTAGAAATAGCAAATCAATAATATAAATTGAAAATTTAAGACATAATAAAAATGGAGGTATTACTATGACATTGTTATTAATAATAGGAATTGTAATATACATTGTTAAAAACAAAAGGAATAATGAAGATGCTTTTTTAGAAAATGATCAAATAATAGATGTTAATTATAGAGAAGTTGACTAGAACAAGTCTTATTATACAATTCAATATTAATATATAAGCAAATTAACCTTCATACGTCACCGTTTATATAGGTTAGTGTGTAGAAGGCTAATTAGGACAAATCTTAATAATTTAATACAATGAGGGTAAAATATAATTCTACTTGTATTAAGTATAAAAAATTAAAACAAAACACAATTAGGCTTTATATAACTCAATCAATAAAAATATAGGGTTTTAATTGATTCTATTTAAATTATATAAAAGTATAATTATTTACGTATATTAGATATACGTCTAGTAAACAGAAAAATTAATACTTTAAATTAGATTTTTTAATAAAATTTATATGACTATATATGCAAATCCAACACAAATTCATTGTATTTCAAATCTATTAATCTAGATTCAGATAAATCATAATTCAAATCGATTCAAATATAACTATTTCTTTTTATAATACCTATAAGTTTAATGAGTTAAAAAAATAAATATAATCTTTTTCATTATGGAAAAATTGTATAATGAAAAAGATTATATTTATACTTTTTAAATACCTATTTTAAGTTCATTTAACTCAGACTTTTTATCCATTTTCTTTTTAATTTTTTTCTGTTTCACTTCATCTAAATCGTCCAAAGTAATTTTACCAATATACAAATTAAATTCATCAACACCAAAGTGTTTTATCATAGATTGTTCTGTTATTAACCAAGTTTTACCGAATTTTTTTACCTCAACATTGTCGATTAGCTTTCCATTTGATACTTGTTTTCGTAACGTTGAATTATCTAAACCATAAATATCTGCTACTTGTTGAAACGTATATAGACCCTTAAAACTCCCATTTGCCATTTTAATTTCCTCCAAATTATTCTATGTATTAAAATTTGTATAACTTTAAATCAATTAGATATTTATTAAGGTTTGTATCTAATTGAATCCCCCAGATATATTATAAGTCAATTCATATACTAGGTGTTAGAGGCTATTTGAAGTATTTTAATAAAAAAAATGGTATAAGTCTAATTATATAAAGACATATACCATATAAACTTATTTTCTATATTATTAATATATATTTTATTTAACTGTTTTAAGAATGATATGTAAAAACCTATTACCTATGAAGGTATTCTTAATAACATAAAAAATAATCAAATGTGATTATATCACAAACACCTGTATTTTTAACCCTCTTAATTTTTATAGTATAGCACGCTGATTTTTAAAATCAATATATGTTACAGGATTGAAACAAATGTATCGAAATTGATACTCATTTAACGATGGATGACACTTGTCCGACAAAGTAAAAACTATTGGAAAGTATTTAAATCAAATACAAAACAATAGACATAAAAAATTAAATAATTATTAAATATATATTAAATAATTATTTAATTGTATAGTAAAATCTAAAATAGATTTAATTTGCATGATAAATATTGGAGGACATTTGTCCTACAATCCAAATAAGTTGCACAGGTTGCAAGAATCTTATCAATTTGCCTGTAATAAGTATAAAAAAAGGATATCTAAAAAAGACATCCTTTTTTGTATGCAAAGATGGTTAAAAACTTCAACTAAATACTTGATACTTTCATTGATTTAACTTTCTTTTCATTAAAGCATTTCATGATTCTAAGTATTGTATAAACTATAAAAATTGTAGAGTAAATAACAATTTTTAATATATCTACATTATCTTTATTTAAAAGAATAAGAGCTACATGTAAATAAGTTAACCCATAAAATAAGTACGACCATCTTTGTATTTTTTTCCATTTAACATACTTAATTTTGATTCTAACAAATTTAAATGAAGTAATAAACAATGGAATCATAACTAAAAATGCAACTAAACCTATAGTCAGATGAATCATAGATAATCCAGGAAGCGTAAGTGATTTAACAAAATCTCCAAAAATAAAATATGTATATATTAAGCCATGTGGAAGTATAAGTATAGATCCTAGTATAGCTAATTGAGCTCTTATACTTAATAGTTTTTTAGTTACAACATACTTTTTATCAAGAGCCCCTGTAAACATTACGATAATAAAGAAAGCTACAGATAAAATACCTTTCATTGATGATTTATAAGATGCTAGTAGAAGTCCTTGTAGCTCTATATTATATGTTTCTCCGTAAAGATTTATGTAGCTAGTTAGTAAAGCCATCGTTAAAGCAATTATGTAGTATAAGTTTGAATGCTTTTTAATACTAGACGTACAAAATAATGATACTACTATTGTAAATATCAGAGAGTAAATCAATAGCATTTTGATTCTCCTTTTCATTGTATAATGATAATTAATTTCAATAAAATTGTATACTAAAATTTTAACTAGGTCAACAAATTTTTGTAAAAAATCTAATTATTTAGTTTCAATAATAAAAAATATAGTCAAAGTAATAAAAAAAGAAGTGTATCAGAATTTCTAATTAAGATTAATAAATTGTGGTTTTAGATATTTAAATTAGAATAATTGTAATATATAATTGAAAAAACAAGTTAGCTAAAGTAAAAATACTGAACTTTAGCTAACTTGTTGATATGATATAAAGAGATTAACTTTTTGAGTCCATATGCAATAACTAATAATAGATTTGATTCAAGAATTATAAACATAATTGTATGCTTGGGCAAATAAAAGTTATATATATAAATAGTTGTTAAAAAAATTAAAAATATAGATCTAAATATATTAGTTCTGTAATTATTACAGTTGTTAGAAAGGCGATTATTGCTACTTTTCTTAAAATATAAATATAAAGCAAATATAAACATTGAAACTAAAATGTTTATTGTAGTTATAAAAATATGTAAATGTATGTTCATATTATAACCTCGTGTAAGTAAGTATTTAGTTGTTGTATCGTCTTTATTTCTAATACGGATATTATGAAAATTTCTATAATTAAAAAAAGTAAGTTATAATCTCTTAATAAATAAAGTTTATAAATTAAATATCAAAAATTTCATAATAATTCGATTATTGAAACACCTGTATTTTCTAAAATAAATGTAGAGATAGCAGCTGCAGCACTTGAATAGATAGGTGCGCTATTTATCAAGTTTGGCATGAACAACCATGCGAGCATTATCAAACTCATAACTGCATGTAGATAAGGTTAAAATTTTATCGGTTGAATCAACATTTACTGAAGATTTAAATAAAGAATCTTTTTTTATTTCACTTAAAAAATTATTAAAATCTTCGTTAGAAGCAAATGAAGTTTTGTTGTAAACATTACTAGAATCAGTTACATAAGCAGAAAATATTGTATAGTTTAAAACAGTACCATCAGGTTCAGATATAGATATAGTTTTATATTTATTAAAAAACTCTTCATCTTTAAATTTTTTTAGTTGGCCAAACATAGTTCCATTCCTCATACTATGTCCATAAAGTACTGTGTTGAAATCATTAAATTTATCATTTTGGTAATCTAGGAAGATAGATCCTGACTCTAGATAATTTTTATCCATATCTTTATTTAAATAGAACTCATTATTACTTGATTGAACTATTGGATAGTGAATATTTGTACCATCTACATCTAACCACCCTCTATAGTCTTTATTAAGATAAGATAAGTCTACTGAATTATCATTGTTATTTTGTTGTGATTCTTTTATTTTGTAAATTTTATCATATACTTTATCAGCTTTATTATACTGTATAAATTTGTTTATTATTTTATAAGAGCTAAACAACAGTATAATTAAAAGTAGTAAGTTTATTATCCATCGTATTTTTTTCATTTTGAAATTATCCTTATACATTAAATTTATATATTTTGAAAGTTATATCTTTTTTATATTATATACAGCTTTATTTCCAACGATATCATATATAGTTAAGTATAAAGGTAAATTACTTATTTTTACAACAACAATACCTTTATCTTTGTCTATTGATTGGATATTTAAAATATTTTCATTAGAATCTTTTAAATAAATCTTATTAAAATCTATTCCACTACCAGAATCCTTTAACCTAATTATAATTTTATCACTATCATATGTGTAGTTTATAATATTTGGAGATTCTGTATCTATACAATTAATTTTAAATTCCTTAACTATAGGAGAGTGTTGTTTAAAGTTTACAAATACCTTATAATCCCCATTTTTAGTGATTTTAAATCTATAAGTAGATGGATTTACATAGTTACCCAAGAGTTTTTCAGAATTACCAAGTTTAATATACAAATCATTTACTAGAGACTTATCCTTTACTTGAATATCTACTAAAACGGGATTATTTGTAATTTTAGATGTATCACTTATTGATATATTTATAGTATCTAATAAATTAGATTTAGAAGATAAATTACCTACATTTGAAAAATCGTATTTGGTGATTTCATAAATACCTAGAACAGAAGTAGACACCACTATTGAGGTAGTTAGTGAAACTGCCATAGTTTTGGACATACTTTGTTTATGGTTAATTTTGAATTTAAAACTTTTACCTATGTTAAAATGAGACTTATACAATACATTTCCCAAAATATTTTTTGAGGAATTTAAATTTAGTAAGTTTTCATTAGATGCCTTTTTAAAGAATTCAAATAGCATAAATCCATAAATTTTTCTATTATCTTTTCTTTCTTCAGAATATAACTTATATAAATTTTTCTTTGCATTACTTAGCCTACTTTTTACAGTACCTTCAGAAATGTTTAAAACATATGCAATCTCTGAAACTTTTAGATCATCGAAGTATTTTAAAATCAGTATTGTTGAATGTATAGATGAAAGCTTATTAATTAAATTCATCAATTCGCAATTACTTTCTTTTAGAATATATGACTCAATAGGGTCAACATCTTTTGCAGTATCGCTTAGAGTAGGCAAAACATAATCCGAATGAACCTCTCCAAATTTTCTTACCTTGGAAAGCTCTTTAATGCAATAATTGTATGTAATTTTATTTATCCATGCTATAAATAATTTAGGAGATTCTAACTTATCAAGTGACTTTAGAACAATCAAAAATACTTCTTGTACGGCGTCTTCTGCCATAGACTTATCTTTTAAAATATTTAAAGATAGGAAATACACCTTTTGATAAGTTAAAGAATATAAATCTGAAAAAGCTTGAGAGTCTCCATTTTTACATTTAGATACAAGTTTACTTATTTTTAAATACTTTAAGCTACTCAATTATCAAATGTCCTCCTAATATTAATTTAAAATCTAATTAATATTAAACATAATACCATAATTATAGAAATGAAAGTAAAATTTTAGATAAAATATTTAATGAGTAAAATTTTAGATATTAAAAGAGAGCAGATTTCGAGTTTATAAGATATATCAAGGTTTTAACAAAAAATAATAAAAGGCTATGAAAAGTTTAAAAAGTTCACAACCTAGTTAGTTTTAATATTTAAAAATTTTTTTAAAACAATGCTTTAGCAAAGCTGTATTTAAATATACCGTAAATATTAAAAATAATAATAATACAAACTTAAAAAATTTCATTTTATAATAGTCTCCTTATGATGATATGATTTACTTTATGATTGCTATTTAAAATAGTTTTCAAAATAAATAAAAGAGTTAATCATTAACTCTTTTATTTAACTTCCATTACTTAAAGGTGTTTGACCTACATTTTGTTTCAACATTAATATTTTCTTTTCATGCTTTAACTTTTGAGTTTCTTGAAATTTTAATTGATATTGTAGTTTAAGTAAATCTCTTTTTTCTATAACTTCTTTTAAATTTTTAATTTCTTCTTCAGCACAACTATGTAAATATTTTTCTTTCAATGAAGTTAGGTCATTTTCTTCAAAATCATTATATATTTTGTGTCTAATATTTGTTATATCAACAACTTGTTTTTTATTTTTCAAAACAGTTTTAACAGCTTTAATATTTAAAAATGGAGTACCACTTTTATTCTTTAAAACCTGATAAGTTCCTTCCACAAATAAAACTTGCTGATTTAACTTGCTGTTTGTTAAATGAGCAGTATGTCTTCTGCTAAAATTTATTACTGCAATAGATGGATAAGAACCATCTATTGCAGGTATTTTTTCAATTAATCGACTTTCTCCATTTTCTAAAAATGTTAAGTTTTCTAAATCGCTACATTCTAAAGCTAGGGTTATGTATGCATCGATAATTTTCATATTTTTAAATCCTCCTATAAAACTAACTAAATAAAATTGAATAATAACTACAAATTAAAAAGTTTTAATAGTTAAAATAAGCAAAAAGGAATAAATCCTAATCGCTTTTATATGTACCAACACGTATACAGGTTAATTGAGTTAAATAGTATTAAAGTAAAAACTAGATAGTATTATCTTTAATCGTTTATAGCTACACCTGTAAAAGTAAAGATTTTTTTAAACATATTGATTAAAGAGAAATCTTTTTTGAAAGAATCTCCCTTAGTTACAGAGTTGTTGTCTTTACATTTATCATGTATTTTATCTATTGGTGTAGATATATATTTATACGGAAGAACCACTTTACCACTAAACTCACTTTTTTCAGAATCCATGATTTTTTTTATAGAAAAGTGATATTCTAAATTTTCATATATATCATTCCATAGAATAGTATTTGAATCGACATTATATATTCCATTACTAGAAATATCCTTATCAAGTATATGTATAAATGATCCATCTATGCTTCTTATAACATTGTTAATTTCAATAGGTGATGAATCGAAATTAAATTCATAATTATTTAAAACAATTTCTTGGTTTTGTAGGTCTAAAAGACCAATGTTATTTAGACCATTTAAAGTATTTAAGTTTCTTATTCTATTATTATTTAAACTAAGACAAACTAAATTGGTCAATTTTGATAGAGGACTTAAATTTTCTATTTGGTTTGAACTTAAATCTAAATAGTTTAAGTTTATTAATCCCTTTAAAGGTTCTAAGTTTGTTATATAATTTTCACTTAAAGTCAAATAAGTTAAGTTAGTTAAGTTTTGTAAATAAGTTATATTATTGATTTTATTTTTATCTATATTTAGAGTAACGAGCTCTTTTAGATTGCATATAGAGCTTAAATCACTAATCTCATTTTTTGATAACCCAAGATAACTCAAGTTTTTACAATACTGAATGCCCTCAAGATTGTTTATTCCCTCTCCAGTTAAATTCAATGCTAGCAGACTCTCTAATTGAACTCTAGTTATAGGGGCATCATCTGGGGAGTTAAATTTTGCGTTAAGAGCTTTCTTTAAGTTAAAATCGGGTATATTAATAACTTCATGTCTATTTATTAGTGTATTTTCTTTTTTCTTAAAATCAGTAGTTAAGTTTACAATTGCTTGTTCCATGTATATTCTCCTTTTGTCATTAAAAATCTTATATAGTGATACATTTATTTTTAAAATTAATGTTTTTTATTTTATAAAATACAATTCGATTTTATGTATTTACAATATAAGAGGTAAATAAAAACAAAAAGGTTCAATTTTTTTAAAAAGTTTTTATATTTTTATATGAAATATTTTTAATTAGAAAAAATTAATACATATTTCATATAAAAAACATATTAAATTTATTTAAATAGAATATAGTGTATGTATAAGTAGAGGTATTTAATTTGAAAAATTAAAGTAAATACTTCTTAAGTTTAAGAATATAAATTAACTTGAAATTAATTTCATATTTTACATATATAGGAAATGTGAAAAATAAAGATATTTATATTTAGAAACTCTAAATTCAATGGAGTTACTATGTTTAACTATTTTTAGAGCAGATTTTTTATAGATATAATTTGTTTTAAATTAAAATATTAAAGTTTTCTTACAATATTGACATGTAAGTTTAATAAAAAAACATGTTAAACTTACATTAAATAAGTGTATAGATGTATATTGTAGTATAAATTTATAAAATTGTAAGGAGAGGATGATTAGATGCCTAAAAGTTTATCTCATTATTCATTCAATGATGATTTAACAATCAGAAATTATTTAGCATTAATGACATGCATTATAAATCCAAGAATGACTCAATCAAAGGCTGTAAAGTTATTTGAAATTAATTGTAAGGGTGATAAAAGAAGAAAGTAAGTACAGATAGTGATAATGTTTAAGTTTTTAGAAGGTAAATAAAGTTTTAATTTAAAATTAATATGGGGTATTCTATTAAGTTTTAATCGTTATAGTTTTATAAATTTAAAACTATCTTATAGATTAGCTTAGTTAAATATATAAATGAATTGAAAAAACTGAAGATAGTCTATCTAGTGATTAGGTAGACTATCTTTAGTTTTTATTAAAAAGTTAAAATTTAATTGATTTTATGTTAAATATGCGATATATAATTTTATTAAGGATGTAAATATGTTCAAAATTAAATTAGATTAGGATGGTGTAGGTATGAAAGTATTGTTAGTCAATGGAAGTCCAAATAAAAATGGATGTACATACACAGCATTAGAAGAAGTTTCAAAAGCACTAGAAGCAAGTGGAATAGATACAGAAATTTTTCACATAGGTAATAAGCCTATAGGAGGATGTATAGGATGTCGTTCATGTAAAAATACAGGTAAGTGCTTCATGAATGATGGAGTTAATGATTTTGTAGAAAAGGCAAAGTATGCAGATGGATTTGTATTTGGATCACCTGTTTATTATGCATCTGCAGCAGGATCATTAGTATCTTTTTTAGATAGAGTATTTTATAGCGGAGGAAAACACATGGCATTTAAGCCAGGGGCTTCAGTAGTTAGTGCGAGAAGAGCAGGAACTACTGCTACATTTGATCAATTAAATAAGTACTTTACTATCTCTAATATGCCAATTGTTAGTTCTCAATATTGGAATATGGTCCATGGAAACACTTCAGACGAAGTAAAAAAAGATGTAGAGGGATTACAAACAATGAGAGTTTTAGGCAAAAATATGGCATGGATAATAAAATGTATAGATATTGGTAAAAAGAATAATATAGAAAAACCAGATTTAGAAGATAGATTACATACAAATTTTATAAGATAAAAATTATAATAAAAAAGCACTTGGAAAATGCGAAGTGCTTTTTTATATATTAGAAAGTTTTTCATCTTTGTTTTTAAGTATTTTGGATATTATAAGCTTTTCTATTCCCCACATTGAAAAAGCTATAATTCCAATAATAATACCTTGATTTAGATTACATGCAGAAACAACAATTCCTACAACTATGCATGCAAAACCATTTATTACTCCATTCACTTGATCTTTAGAATTATAAAATAACGGAACTCTTTTATACTGTTCTATTGCTGATACTATCAGTCCATATACAATAAAAAATATACCTATAATCATTTTTATAATCATAACTTCTCTCATAACTTTAACCCCTTCCTTAATTTAATCCCCTAGTTTACTAAAGCATACTATTTTAAAAATATAAAATCAACAATGTGTATATTTTTGTAACTTAATTGAAATTTTAGCTATTTTATAATATAATAAATTGGTAAATTAAATCGGCGATGGAGTTCGCCATTAAATGCATAAGATGCTAATGACTCCTACTCTTATAAATATTTAAGGGTAGGAGTCTGTTTTTTTGCAGAAAATAGACTAGGAGGATTAATTGTGAATGAATTAAAAAAACATATAAAAGAAAGTGAAGTAGTATCTATTGTATTTTTAAGATGGTTTTTGCTAGCATCCATATCTGGGATTGCTGTTGGGATTGTTATATCATTTTTCTTAAAAAGCTTACAATGGGCAACAAGTACGAGAGAATCAAATTCATGGTTATTATACATGTTACCTCTAGGAGGAGCTTTTGTAAGTTATTTATATTCTAAATACGGTAAAGATTCATCAAAAGGAAATAATTTAATTATTGAACGAATTAATGAGGGTGAAGGAAGGATTCCTTTTAGAATGGCACCACTTGTGTTCTTCGGAACTTTTATAACACATTTATTTGGTGGGTCTGCTGGTAGAGAGGGTACTGGAGTACAAATAGGAGCTAGCGTATCTTCTAAAATAGGGGACCTTCTAAAATTAAAAGGTATGGATTATACAATACTTATAATCAGTGGTGTAAGCAGTGGTTTTGGAGTTGTATTTGGAACGCCTATTGCAGGTACTGTATTTGGGCTTGAAGTTTCAACTCTTGGTAAAATGCGATATGAAGCAATAATACCTTGTTTTATATCAAGTTATATAGGCAACTTTATAGCAGAAACTTTAAAGGTACAGCACAGTCATTATAATATGGGAGTGTCTTTAACTGGTGTTGATGTATTTTTCAAAGTTATATTATGTGCTGTTTTATTTGGGCTTACTAGCAAACTTTTTTCAGAGCTTACTCATGCTTTAAAGAAGTTTTTTGCTGCCAAGATACCAAACACATCTTTAAAAAGCTTTATAGGCGGTATTATCATTATTATTATAGTTTTAATTCTTGGAACTAGAATTTATCTTGGGTTAAGTTTAGATTTATTAAGTAATGCATTTAACCAGACTATCCCTAAAGGAGCATTTATAATAAAGCTTGTTTTAACATCACTTACGCTTGCTGTAGGATTCCAAGGTGGAGAGGTTACTCCATTATTTGTAATAGGAGCAACTTTAGGAAACTTACTTGCGAGTATTATCGGCCTTCCTATTGAATTTTTAGCAGGCCTTGGAATGATAGGAGTATTTGCAGGAGCTACAAAAACGCCTATAGCATCTTTTATAATGGGAATTGAATTATTTGGATCCGCTAATATTGGATTTATATTTATTGCTTGTGTAATAAGTTATGTATTTGCAGGTAAAAGCGGTATATATACATCTCAAGATAGTAGTCTTCTAGATAGATAATTTCTTACAAATAAAAAAAGACTGTTTCCGATACAGTCTTTAAAAGGGGGTATTTTATTATTAATACTATTATTGGGGGGATAGTACTATTAACTTGATTAATGAGGGGCACTTAAGGCCCCTCTATATATGTCCGTTCCTACTGATTGTTAATATATGTCGTTTTTTGATGTCTATGTATACAATATACTATAATAAAATATACATGTCTATAATATAAATATATTTTTATATAAAAATATATTTATATTAAATTCTTAACAGTTAAAAATATATAAATTAATTTATATATTTTTCTAGGGTTATTACATTTAACGTCTAATATATTTTAAATGAGCATTCATAGAGTGTTTAAAATGGAGGTTATTATGTATAAAAGAAAAATATTAGAAATGGATGAACTTCAGGTTTACACATATATAAACTGGAAATATGAATATCCTTATGAGTTTTATAATATCCCAGAAGAAGGTGTAAAAGAAACTATTGATGAAATATTTGAAGATAATAATAGCTTTTACTTTTCTGTGTTCGATTCTAATGATAAATTATTTGGTATATATGAGTATACCTTTAGATCAAACTTTATGGAAATCGGACTTGGGATAAGACCTGAAGATACTGGTAAAGGACTGGGGTTAGACTTCATAAAAGAATGCATTCATTTCGGAAGGACTACCTTTTTATATAGAGGAGATATTTGTTTAAGAGTTGCTGATTTTAATAAGAGAGCTATCAAGTTATATAAAAAAATAGGTTTTATTGAATTTTCTAGAGAAGAAAATATTTCATTTGGAAAACCTGTTGTTTTTATATGTATGAAGCTACTAAATAATATCTCCTATCTAACTGATTCTCTTGAAATCGAGTATGAACACTTAAATTGATTTAATAGCTCATCTATATATTACTATTAAATACAATTTGAATTCCCACTAATTTTTTATTGAAATTTGCTTATGTTTGTAAAAATAAAAGGTATGTAAATTGAATATTATAATATTCAATTTACATACCTTTTATTTTTATATTTTAGTTTTTAATATAGTCTATGTCTTTTTTCCTTTATTTCATATGCAAACGAACTCCATGTCCATGTTGTGTAAATTAAAAATAAAGTTGTGTAAAATGCAGAAAATAATATATCATCAGTTTCTTTATGCACTAACTTTAGTATTAAAAAACATGAACTTTCAAAACATAAAATAGCTGAAATAGCCATATTAACATATAAAGGTTTTTTGAAAAAATTCACCCCATATTTAATAAGCTCTTTATTTTCACTTGAATCTTCAAAAAGCAATTATATCATCTCCCCCTAAAATTCTATAACCCCTCAATATATATGGTATCACAAAATTGTCACACAAGTTTTAAATTGTAGTAAAATTTGTATTTTTTGCACTAAAATTAAATAAATTACCATTATTTTATAAAGTATTTTCTTTTAAGAGTTTTGCTCAGACTATAACTCAATATCTATCAAAGTTTTAAATACATATTTTATATATTTAGTGTTTGAAGCCATTTCTTAACCTTGTCTAATGAACTATCAGTTTCTTTTTTTAATGGATCTACTAATTCGATATCTCCTATAAATATATTTTCTGAAAGTTCTTTTTTGAAGTTAGCGAAACACTTCTCACTTCCACCACCGCCATGGCAAGCAAATAAAGCTATATTCTTATTATTTATAGTACTAATATCTAAAAAAGTATTAAATGGAGCTGCATAAGTTCCAGCCCATACAGGAGTACCTAAAAATATATTATCATATTTACTTATATCAGTTTCCTTATTCATAAGTTCTGGTTTTTGCTTAAATATTACACTCTTACCTCCCCATACATACTTTCTAAATCCTGAAGATGGAAATTCTTTTTTAGGTTTCAATTCTATTATATCTGCACCAATTTCTTTGGCGATAAATTCTGCTATTAATTTGGTATTACCCTCTAACGAATAATAAACTACTAAATTTTTCATATTCTTACCCTCCCTATATATGGATAATTATATCAGATATATAAGTTATAATTATTATCTATATAAATTTAAGTTATTTTAAATTTTTTGTAACGAAAGTAACTTTTAGAAGTCTCATTTATGTAAGGAGGATTATACTTTGAATGATTTTGAAAATTTATACAAACAGCATTTCAAGTATGTTTATAGATATATCCTATCTATTTGTAAAAATACTGAAATAGCTGAAGATATAACACAAGAAACATTTTTTAAAGCATTAAAAAACCTAAAAAATTTCAAGGGTCAATGCAATGTAAGATCATGGTTATGTCAAATAGGAAAAAATACTTATTTTTCATATTTAAAAAAGCTTAAAAAACAATGTGAAATAGATATATGTGAATCAAATAGTATTAGTTGCTTAGAAGATAATTTAATTTTAGAAGAAAATGTATCCGAAGTTCATAAGGAAATAGATAAACTTGAAAATGTATATAAAGAAGTTTTTTGTCTAAGAACATTTGGAGAACTTTCTTTTTTAGAAATAGCCAAAATTCATTCAAAAAGTGAAAGTTGGGCAAGAGTTACATATCATAGAGCAAAATTAAAAATCAGAAAAAACATGGAGGTAAATATTTATGAAAAAAGTTGATTGTGAAATAATTCAAGACTTGCTTCCCTTGTATATAGACAACATATGTAGTGAGAAAAGCAAGGAATTAATAAATATACATATATGCTCTTGTGATGAATGTCTACGGGATTTAAATATAATGAGAGAGTCTATGTTCTTAATTGATCCTCATACTAATTCAGATAATAATTCAGAAATAGATATATTAAAAAAAATTAAGAGTTCTTTATTAAAAAAAAATATAAAACTAGTAGCTAGTAGCTGTATTTTTATAACTATAGTTTTTGTATTACTTGGACTTTATATATTTAAACATGAAGATGTTATTTTATATAAAGATGTATCTATTAAAATCGATGAATTTGGTCCTGAAAAAAATATAATCTACACTGGTCCTGCTAACAATTTAGTTAAATCTACAGAAAAGACTATAAAAGAAACCGATGATACAATATATCAATCAATTAACTTATGGCTAACAAAGACTCCTTATACAACATTTACTAAACCAAATCTTAAAAATTATTCTGTTTTTACTTTAAATGATTATGTAGATTCTGTTGATGTAGAACATCCAGATACAAAGAAAGTTTATAAGCCTGTTGAGATATATTATACGGACGGTATTTCAGGTAAAAGGCATTTATTATGGAAAGACAAAACTTTTTAATATTAAAATTTATAAAAGTGTAATTTTTTTGATACATAAATATATTTAAACTTGTTGTAAAATTAGTATTATATACAAAGTTTTGAGGGGGATATTATTATGGCTTTTTTAGAAAAATCAACTAGAAAATGTAATGAATGCGGCGAGGTACTTGGTAGATTTTGGGGTGATGATATATGTCCCAAATGTAAAGAGAGTAAAAATGAAGCAATTTTAGCAATTGAGAATCAAAGAAAAACTGAAGAACTAGATAAGTATGAAGAAGGATGTAGAAAAGCAAAATCAATTTGCAAAAACATTATACTATCAACAACACCTTCATTAGAAGGATATAAGATAAGTGAGTACTTAGGAATAGAAAGTTCAGAAGTAATAATCGGAACAGGGGTTGTTACTGACTTTATA
Source organism: Paraclostridium sp. MRS3W1 (assembly GCF_032465715.1). NCBI lineage: Bacteria > Bacillati > Bacillota > Clostridia > Peptostreptococcales > Peptostreptococcaceae > Paraclostridium > Paraclostridium sp. MRS3W1. Next base: position 36,948 of record NZ_JAWDJM010000171.1, read on the forward strand.
TCAAGTATTACTGACTTAGTAGGTGGTAGAGCTAGTGGTTATGAAAATAGCCTTGCTAAAGCAAAACAAGAAGCCTTTGATATATTAAGATTTAAAGGAGCCTTACTAGGTGGAAATGCAATTGTTGGCGTAAAGTCAAGTTATATGGATATTGGAGATAATATGTTTGGTGTTTTTATTGAAGGAACTATTGTAAAAGCTGATTTAATCAACGATGAAATATAATAATATATATTTAAAATCAAGTGTTATTATATTTTATTATAAAAATTATCTGTTAACTTAAATAACAAATTAAATCAATCAACTTCTTAAATTTTAACTCATAATGCCGATATTAAATGTTAGTTGGAGTGAGTGGATAAATAGATAAATTTGAATTTACGGGGGATGTAATTGAAAAAACAAATAATTTTTATACTATTAATAATTTCAAGTTTTACTATTACTGGATGTACTTATACTAAAATACCTGGCAATACTGATGAATCTATTAAGCAATACTTAATAGGCTCTAAATTAATAAATTCGCCAAATAAAGAAGATATATCCATTGTAGATAATACTTATATTCAAAACTCTAAGATTGTAGGATTTTTAAGCAAATATAATAATGGGGTTGTTATATGTGAAAAAAATAAAAAAGGGAACTACATATTAAGCGATGTTAAGTGCTCTACGAAAAAAAAAGAAACACTTGGAGTTGAAGATTTTTTAGTTAATTATAATACATACAACGGTTCTTCTAAAAGTAATAATGCTTTTGTCTTATTATCTGATGGTTCCAAAGTTTCTCATGTAGAAATTACAATAAATGATACATATACGCGTAAGGAATCATTTAAACTAGATCGTCCATCTATGATTGTTGTCAGTAATGATTTATTAAGCAAAAAATCTTCTTACGTAAATTGTAAGTATTTTGACAAAAATAATAATGAAATAATCCAAGATGTTTAATAGAAAAAGCTAAATGGAGGACAAGTATCCTCCATTTAGCTTTTTTATTAAATGAAATACTTTAGTACTTATTATAATATTACTTTTTAAGTTCCTAACTATTAAAAATATATTAAATCTTTTTTAAATATATTTTTAATAGTTTTTAAATTTATACTTCCTTAAAATACTAAGCTATATTTAGAAAATACATAGCTTTAGTCTATACACAATAATAACTATCTATCTCTAAATTTATTTAATAGTATTTTTATTATTTTTGAATTTATATATTATAAAATTTTTTCGTAAATATAAACAAAAAACGACAAAATAAAATATATTTTTATGTTAGGATTTATATAAAAAGTTGGAGGTATTATAATGGAAATAATAGATAGAGAATACACAATCAACAAAAATAATTTATTGGTATATGTTGTTTTAAGCATGCTAACATTATCTATTATTATTATTGCAAATGTATTTTTTAAAGAAAATGTTGAATCAAATTATCTACAATCAACATTGCATTTTATAAAGTTCTTTAATTTTCTTATTTCCTTATTAGGAATAGGAAGTTGTTTAGTTTCTTACAATAGAACAAAAAATGAAAGTATTTTTTTAATTCTATTAATGTTTGTGGGGTTGTCAGTAGGAATTTTATTCGGACATATAGATTATCTACCTTATTACTACACGGAATTATATTCATCTCTATATGTAGTAATATCTTCATCCCTAATTAGAGTTTCTCTAATTATCCTTGCAATCCTGCCTAATACTAAAATTAGTAAACTAATAATTGACAATAAAAAACTTTCAATACTTATTGTAATATCTCTAACTTTAATTTTAGGCACTTTGGAGAGAAGATTATTCCTATATAATAATGAATTTAAATCAAATACTTTTTTAATTTATAATACTTTTTTAGCTTTCACATATACAGTTTGTTCATGTGCTCTTTTTTTAAAATCAATAAAGGATAAAGAGTCCATATTTGTGGTTCTAAGTTCTAGTGTATTCATACTTGCAATAAAAGCAATTTACGCTATACATATATCAACTCGATTAACATTTTACACTAAATTAGTGTCTATATCTTTGACATATATTTGTTTTTTTATAGTAATTATAGGAGCGTTAATTGAATTGTTTATTTATATGTCTAGAACGAAAGTATTAAATAATAATTTAAACTTATTTTATAACTTATCAGAAAATGATAAACATAGTTTTATGCTGATTTTCGATGAAGACTCAAACTTATTATATGCTAATAAAAAAGTTATAGATTATTATTCATGTGGTAATGATCTTCATAAATTAACGCTACTTTTAAAAGATAAAATCTATAAAGTAAATGAATATGATGAAATTATAAAGTCCTTAAATTTAAATAATTGTTGGAGAGGTGTCATAAAAATTGAAAATAGAAATGTAACTTTAGATTGCTGTGTTCAAACAATTATTTCAGCAAGCAGTAAAAAAGAGATTGCAGTTACATATATAGATATATCAGATGTAGTTAAGAAAGAACTCGAAGTAAAAAAACTTAAAACTTATGATAAAGAAAAAACTGAATTTATAGCTAATATTTCGCATGAATTAAAAACTCCAATTAATTTACTTTATTCATCCATTCAATTGTTAGATAGTTTTAGTGTGAAAAATTCGATAGACTTTAATGCTATATACAACAAATATAGCAAAATATTGCGTACAAATTGTCAGAGGATGACAAGACTAGTAAATAATATCATGGATTTGTCTGAAATAGACCTGGGTACACTTACTGTAAAGTTTAAAAATTATAACATAGTGTCTATTGTAGAAGACGTAACCTTATCTGTAATTGAATATGCTTTATCGAAAGGTATAACTATACAGTTTGATACTGAAGAAGAAGAGCATATTATAAAGTGTGATGCTTATATGATTGAACGCTCTATATTAAATTTACTATCAAACTCAATTAAATTTTCTAATAAAGGGTCTTCTATTTTAGTAAATTTAAACATAGATGATCAATGGACTAAGATTGTAGTGAAAGATGAGGGAATTGGTATATCTAAAGAAAACCAAGAAGTTATTTTTGATAAGTTTGTCCAAATAGATAAGTCATTTACTAGGTCAAATGAAGGAAGCGGAATAGGATTAAGTATTGTTAAGTCTTTAGTGAACCTTCATGATGGAGTTATTACTGTTGAAAGTGATTTATCTAAAGGGAGTTCATTTACAATATTTTTACCAAATGTAATAATTGAAAACTGTTGTCCTTCTATATATAATATAAATTCATATAACGCTGAGTTAGAGCTTTCCGATATATATGAAGTTGTAACTTAACATTATATTTAAGTAAAAAATTCGCTTCACTTGCCTCTCTAATGACTTCGCCCATTACTTACAATATCATTTTTACTTTAACCAAAATTTTGGCATTGCTATGCTCCACATATTATCCTCAAACATTATTTAAATATAGTTTTCTTAAGAGTAAAAAATGGAGGACAATTGTCTTCCATTTTTTATATTAAACAATAGGTTAAAAAAAGATTAAACATATATTTAATCTTTTTTTAATCTGTTTACACTTGTTCTAAATCCTTACTAGATTTAAATTCGAACTCGATATTAACAGTTAATGTGTAACTTTTTTATGCTTAACACCCACTTAGTATTTATAAAATAAGTAAAATACTGTAATACATACGATTATTTTATATAAAATTAAAAAGTTTCCAAAATTACTTTTAATGGTCAAAGTTGGATAGATTCTACTGAATTAGCAAATCAATCAATATTAAAAACAGTATATACTATTTAAATTCTAATAAAATTCACAATTTATTTATATACATTCCATACTCATGTGATTTAATGTAAATAAAAAAATTTTTGGCTTGAATTCAATGTTTCGAGCTATTTTGACAAATTTTTACAGTTACTTTTCCATGAATATCCAATAAAATAAACTTAAACAATTCACTTAAGGAGGAATGCAATGAAGAAAAATTCGAAGGATTTAACAGTAGGCGTTAACCGTAATATTGATGACCTAGGAAGAGTAGTTTTACCTAAAGAAATGAGAGATAAGTTAAATTTAAAAAAGAACAGTCCTGTTAGTATAAAACTATTTAAAGATTATATCAAAATTGAAAAAGCTATAACTACATGTTCTTTTTGCTCTAGTGAAGAAAATATAGAGTATTATAAAGAGTTACCTATATGCAAGTCATGTTTAAATGAAATAGTTGAGAAGTTTAATAAATAATTTAAGCTTACTTCTCTATAAAGTTTAATACAATGGAAAATATGATATTAATTTATACATTAACTTAAAATATTAATTTTATAAATTGTGCTATACATTAACTTATTTTGATTAAAATATTACTATGTAAATTGATGTATAGCACATATATGCGTTTTTAATAAGTCATTTCATAAAAATTAACTCCATATATTGTCTTATTTTATTAATTTAATTTGTTCATTTCTAAAACCTCACAAATTTACAAATGTGAAAATATTCTGATAAAAAATACTAAATATAAAAATATTTTAATATATTTTATTGTAAAATTATGTAAAAAAATAATTAAATATTGTTATCTATGGTGATATTATATAATTAGAGACTAATTAATATGGGGAGGGGTTTTTAATTATGGATCAAAAGGTAAAACATCCAATGGGGCTTTGGCTAGCAAATATATCTATTGCTCTTCAAAGTTATGCAGGTTATGCAGTATCATCTATACTAATATTATTTTTTACAGCAGATATTAGTCAAAATGGGCTAGGTTTAAGCGTAGCAAAAGCAACTGCAATTATAGGTTTATATCAAGGAATAAACTATATGGGTTCTTTAATAGGGGGATATATATCAGACAAGTGGCTTGGAATACAAAAGTCACTTATACTAGGATCTTTTATTACTGCATGTGGATATATACTTTTATTTTTTGCAAAGCCAAATATAGCAAGTGTATGGTCTGGGTTAATAGTACTCGTAATAGCAGGAGCATTCTTTAAGGGGCAGATAAGTTCTCTTGTAGGTACTTTATATGATCAAGATGAGTTATCAAAAAAAGATGCTGCTTACAGTATTTTTTATATGTTTATAAATATAGGTTCTTTCTTTGGCCCTATTATAGCTGGTTTTATATCAGATAAATGGTTTGCCAAATTAACATCTGATGGAGAAATAGCAGCGTATGGATATAAATATATTTTTTTAATGGCTGCTATAGCAATGTTTATTGTTTGCTTTTTACTTATAGTTCTATCTCCAAAATGGTTAGGTGCAAAAGGTAAATATCCAGTTTATGATAAAGAAAACAAGTCTAATAAAAAAAGTGCAGATAATGCTCTTACTCAAGTTGAAAAAAACAGATTAAAAGCAATGGGTGTTTTATTTATATTTGTTGTTTTATTTTGGACTGCATGGTATCAAACATCAACATCATTTACATTATTATCAAATGAGTTAGTAAATAGAAATTTAGGAAGTTTCGTAATTCCGGTTCCATGGTTAACATCTTTCAATGGAATATTATGTGTTGTATTATCTCCTGTACTAGGTAGTATATGGATTAAACTATCTAAATCAAAGCACGGAGACCTATCTATTCCTTCTAAAATGGGCCTAGGTATGCTTCTTACAGCTGCAGCGTTTATTACAGTAATATTAGGTATAAAAACTTTAGGTGGAGTATTTGATGGAAGTAAGCAAATGAATATATTATTTATTCTTCTAGCTTATTTCTTATTAACTGTTGGGGAGTTATGCATATCTCCTATTGGAATGGCAATGTTTAATAAATTAGCTCCACAAAAATATAGCTCACTTGCAATGGGTGCATGGTATATGAGTTTCTTTTTCTCAAACTTAATTTCAGGAAAAGTTGCTGGTTTCACAGAAACTATGGGATATACTAAGATATTTGTATTAATTACTATTGTAGTAAGTGTTTTTGGAGTTTTATTAATCCTAATGAGAAAGAAATTAACAGAGTTAATGGCTTTAGAGAAATTTAATGCAAATGCATAGTTATTTATATTACAGAAATATTAAATATGTAATTATAAGAGTTTAACTTGTTTTTATATATTAAAAAGGAGCATTTAAATGCTCCTTTTTTTATATCTGTAATGAAAATAATTTATTCTGGAACTATAACTACAGTACACTTAGATTTTTTAACTACATATAAAGTTACAGAACCTATTGAATCTATAAAGTTTTTCTTAGTTGATTTAGTCATAACAATTAAATCAAACTTGCCATCTATTGACTTTTCTATAATCTCTTGCCCTGCATCACCTATTGTATAATAAGTTTTTACTTCATAACCTTGTAACTTTCTTTTTAAACGATCTAGCATACTCTTTATTTCTTTTTCAGATTCTTTTACTCTCATATCTATAATCATTGGATTTGTTAAATTAGTTAAAACAACATCATTTACACACATCAAGGTTATCTTAACCTTTTCATTTGAAAACTCATTTAATATAAAATCTAAGGATTTTTGACTTCTATCACTACCATCAATAGGAACTAAAATGCTTCGCATATAATCACATCCTTTTATTTTAATTTTATCATATATAAATGTTAAATTGAACAAATTAACTTATTAATTTTAATATAATAAAATACATATTTACTAATTTAATTATCTATCAAAAGTTCAAATTCTAACAGCTTAAATAGATTTAATAAATATTAAATAATTATTTAATACTTATTAAATCTCAATATAACTTATACTTCTTAATTGTTTTAAAGCTTTATACTAAGTTTAAAAT
>NZ_JAWDJM010000172.1:0-38824 GCF_032465715.1 Paraclostridium sp. MRS3W1
GAGATTAATCACTTATCTTTTTTTATATTAAGCTTCTATTTCATAGAAAGCTTTATATCCTTTATACATTTCATATATATCTGCTTTAGATACTATCTCATATGGAGCATGCATATTTAATACACCAACTCCACAGTCTATTACTTCTGCACCATATTCAGCTAATATGTAAGCGATAGTTCCACCGCCACCTTGGTCAACTTTACCAAGTTCTGATATTTGCCAAACAACATTAGCTTTATCAAATATTCTTCTTACTTCTGAAGCAAATTCAGCGTTAGCATCATTGCATCCACCTTTACCTCTTGCTCCTGTGTATTTAGTTAAAGCTAAACCATGTCCCATAAAACATGCATTTCTCTTATCTAAAACATCTGGATATGTTGGATCAAATCCAGCTGAAACATCAGCTGATAAAACTTTTGAATTTGCCATAGCTCTTCTTACTTTAAGATCACAATAATCTCCTTGTAAGTTTATAAGTTCAGCTACTGCATTTTCAAAGAATTTAGATTGCATTCCTGTATTTCCTTGAGATCCAACTTCTTCTTTATCTACACATAATGCTACTGCAGTATATTTTGGATTTTCAATATCAAATATAGATTTTACAGCTGCATACGAACAAACTCTATCATCATGACCATAAGCTATAACCATTCCTTTATCAAATCCTAAATGTCTAGCTTTACCAGCTGGAACAATTTCTATCTCAGCTGTTAAGAAATCTTTTTGAGTCATGTTATATTTTTCATTTAATAATTTAAGTACATTAGCTTCAACTGCATCTTTCTCTTCACCTTCTAATGGCATATGACCTACTAAAAGGTTTAAGCCTTCACCAGTTACTCCATCAGCTAATTTTTTTTGCATTTGATCTCCTGCTAAATGTATTAATAGATCTGTTATGCAAAATACTGGATCATTATCATCTTCACCTATACATATATCAACTTTAGTTCCATCTTGTAGTATAACTACACCATGTATTGCAAGTGGTAATGCTGTCCATTGATATTTTTTTATTCCACCATAATAGTGAGTTTTGAAAAGAGCTAAATTTCCATCTTCATATAATGGATTTGGTTTTAAATCTAATCTTGGAGAATCTATATGTCCCCCAACAATTCTCATTCCTTTTTGTAATTCTTCTTGTCCAATTACAAATAAAGCAACGCCTTTATCTTTATTTTCTGCATATACTTTAGTACCTGCAGTTAAACATCCTGATGACATCGCATCGTTTATTGATATAAAACCATGTTCTTTAGCTTGTCTTATTATCTCTCTTGCTGAAGTTCTTTCTGTTTTACCAGCATCTAGGAACTTCATGTATTCATTTGAGTAATTCATAACAGCATCAAGTTCTTTGTTTTCTTTAATTTGTTCCCATGCATTTTTAAATTCATGTCTTAAATTCATACTTAATACTCCCTTTCTTTATTAAAATACCCTCGGGATAATTATAGCACACTTGCATTTGTCAAATGTTAAATTTTTCTAGTTATTTTTGTTTTTCATTGCTTCTTCATATTCCTCTGGTGAAACTACTTTTATGTTTTCTAATCTTGATCTAAAATGACCTCTAAAATGTTCTAAATATTCTTTTCTTAATCCTTCTCTTTCTTTATGTTCATCTTCAGTTAAACCTTCACCTTTATGCTTTTTTGCTAATTCATTTATTCTGTTTAATTTCTTTTTATCAAATTCGTTATTCATATTATTCACTCCTAAAAAAATAATTTATTTTCTTTAAATTCTTCTGTATTTTTGTAGCATTTTAAAAATTCATCTATATTATCCGATATTATATCTATTCCCTTTTGTATTTCATCTAAGCTTGTTTGTGCAATATTTATTCTAAAAAATCTATCGTCTATAGATGTGTCAAAGAAGTGCCCACCTGATAAAATAGCTACTCCTTTTTTTCTTAAGAATTTACTAAATGCTTTTGCTGAGTATCCTCTTGGTAATTCCAGAAAGAAATTTATCCCTCCTGTAGGTACTTTTATTTTAAGTTTATTAGCTAATTTACTTTGTATAAGATCTAGTGCTAATTTAAATTTTTCATAATAAGCATCCTCTACATTTTTTATGTAGTTGTTCCAGTTGAAGTTTTCCATATAATAATACATAGACCTTTGAATTATACCTGATGTTGATATATCTGAGGAATATTTTGCCCATAGTATTTTATTTAAAACTTCATTAGGCATTTCAACTAATCCTATTCTAATTCCTGGCATAAGTAATTTAGAGAAACTTTTTATATAAATTACCCTTCCCTTATCATCATAACTTCTAAGAGGATAATGTTCTGTTGATTCAAATTTCAAATCGCTCATAAAATCGTCCTCTAATATATAAAAATCATATTCTTCAGCTAATTCAATTAACTTTTTCTTTTTATATTCTGAGTAAGAGATTCCAGTTGGATTTTGATAATTAGGCATTGTATAAAGTATCTTTGGTCTTATTTTTTCAAGTTTTAGCTTAAGTATACCTATATCTATTCCATCTTCTAACATCGGTATACTTATAATTTTTGATCCTCTATTTTTAAATACCTCAAGTGCTCCTCTGTAAGTTGGTTCTTCAACAAATACTAAATCTGAATAATTTATTAAACCTTTACAAACTATATCTATGCCTTGTTGAGCTCCAGATATAATTTGTATATTATCTTTATTAGTATTTATATTTAGAGTTTTTAAGTATTCTACGAGTTTAGACCTTAACTTTATAAACCCTAATCCATCATCATATTCAAACATTGAATTTCCTTCTTTTTCAAGAGCTATATTTATGGATTTTTTAAACTCTTCTACTGGAAACATATCTATTGAAGGATTCCCATTGTCAAATCTAATTATTCCTTCCATAGGTGTGTTTTCATCACTATTTGCTTTTGCTCTAGTGTCTGACACAAATGTTCCACTACCAATAATTTTATATACATATCCTTCTTTTTCTAATAATTCATATGCCTTTACTATTGTAGTGTTATTAACATTTAATAGCTTTGCTATAGATCTTATAGGTGGAAGCTTTTTATTTACTTCTATTTCATTATTTATAATCATTGTTTTTACATGATTATAAATTTGTAAATACTTTGGACTATTATCTTCTATTACTAACTTATATTTATCCATTTAATCACCACTTCAAATGATATTGTTGTACATGTGTTTATTGATGCCTATAACTATATTTGATATTATTATGTATATATAATACCAAAATTTATAAAAAAAGGGGATACTAATTATGTACTACGATTATCATATGCATTCAAACTTTTCCGGAGATAGTCAAACACCTATGGAAGATATGGTCAAAAAATCTATTGATTTAGGCTTAAAAGAAATCTGTTTTACTGATCATGTTGACTACGACATAATAAGTGATGTTCCATTTGAAACAGACTATATATCTTACTTAAAAAGTATTGATAATCTTAAAGATAAATTTAAAAATCAAATTACTATAAAAAAAGGAATTGAAATGGGAGTTCAGCCTCATATCATAGAAAAATGCTCAAATGATATAAAAAGCTATCCATTCGATTTTGTTATTTGTTCAATGCATGCAATAGATAAGATTGATTTATACAATGGAACTTTCTTTAATGATAAATCTCAACACGAAGCTTACGAAAAGTATTATGAACTTTTATATTATATAGTTAAAAATTATAAAGATTATTCTGTTTTAGGACATCTTGATTTAATTAAGAGATATGGAGATTACAATGAAGAACTTGATGATAAACTTTTTTCTGATATATTAGAATCAATTTTAAAAGAAGTTATTCATAGTGGAAAAGGTATTGAAATAAACACTTCATGTTTTAGATACGGTCTAAAAGACTTAACACCTTCAAACTATATACTAAAAATGTATAAAAAACTTGGCGGTGAGATAATAACTACAGGTTCCGATTCTCATATACCATCTCAAGTAGCTTATAAGTTTGACTATATATATAATAGACTTGATGAACTTGGATTTAAATACGTAACAACTTTTGATAAAATGAAGCCTCAGTTTATAAGTATAAAAAATATTTTAAACAAATAAAAAATTCACTTTAACTATCAAACATAAAAAATAACTCTATCTTTTTAGATACGAGTTATTTTTTTCATTTTTATATTAATTATTGAATATAACTTAAGATAGGAGGTGATATATTTGAAGATTCCTAATCTTGTATATTCAACTTTAGTACTTTTTTTATCTAATTTTATAGTCAGAATAATAGGTTTTTTATATAAGATCTTTTTATCAAATAATTTATCAGAGGTTCACTTAGGAATATATCACATGGTGTTTAACTTTTTAATGATTTGTATAGCTCTTACCACAACAGGAATACCAACTGCTCTTAGTTGTTTAGTTGCAAGAAAAAAGGCATTTAATGATAAACATAGTACAAATGCTCTTTTTATATCGGCAATATATATATCCTTTTTTATAGCATCACTTATTGCTTTTTTTGTGTCAGTTAGCTCTGAATCTTTATCGATTAAATTATTACATAGTAATAATAGCTCTATCTTTATACTTGCTCTTTGTCCATCAATAATAGCTATAACACTTTCAAATATTGTAAGAGGATACTATTATGGAATAAAGCAAGTTGATATACCTGCTGTCTCTCAAGTTTTAGAACAAATTTCAAAAATTGTTTTTGTTTATCTGATAGTAAAAAATTTTAATAATCCAACTTTAATCTGTCTATCTGCAATAATAGGTATATCAATAGGAGAATGTATAAGTTTATCATTTATGACACTAGGATTAGCCCGAAAGCCATATATAGACAATAAGTACACCATAGATATACAAGAGTTTATGAAATCCTCATATGATACAGTTAAAATGTCTATCCCTATTACCTGTAATCGTATGTCTAATATAGTTTTAAATTCTATTAGTTCTATGATTATTCCATCTAGGCTAGCTCTTTCTGGAATTACATATACAACCGCTTTGGGAATTTATGGAACTATTGCAGGTATGGTATTTCCATTTGTCTACCTTCCATTTATGCTAGTTTCTGCGTTGGTTGTAAATATAATACCTAGCATATCATTGGATGTAAGCAGAAAAAATATTAGATCTATAAAAAGTAAGATATTATTTGCTTTGGTTGTAACTGTTGTTATGGGATTTTTATGTTCTTTAATATTTTATTTGTTTGGAGAAGAAATTTGCTTATATACTTTCAAAAATAAGGTTGCAGGATTTTATTTAAAATACATGTGCTTAGTCCCTTTATTCTTAAGTTTAAATCACGTAATTTCTGGTATTCTTCATTCTATTGGAAAGGAATTTATCTCTAGCGTTATAGGAATCTCCTCTATGATTATACAAACACTTTGCCTATACTTTATACTTCCAATACCAGATGTTGGCTTATGGGGCTATATATTGATTCTTACGGTAGTTCCTATCATAACTTTTGCCTTTAATTCTCATGTTTTATTTAAATCTTTAAAATCATTATACTGAGGTGGTTGCTTTTATGATTATTCTAAATAAAGATGCGAGTTTGTCTTTATCTATTTTTAATAAAAATAATTGTTTATACATAAAAAATTATACAAACAAAATTGAAAACATTTCAAATAATGTCTATTTGTACTCAGCAATAATCGATAAATATGATGACATACATATTTGTTTTATAGACTTTAAAAATTACTTTTATTATTACACGTATAATAATAGCTCTTTGAATTTGATATCATCATTTAAGTTAAATGTTAGTTCAAAAAAAATTTGCAAACTCTCTATGTATTCATTGAATAATTCTATAAATATATTTTTTTCTAAGTCTCTAAACAAGTATTATCACAATATATATCATTTAAACTATAATTTTTATAATAATGAACTTATAGAGTTCGATATTAAAAATGCTTTTAAAAGTAAGCTGCCTCTTTATACTATTAACGTATCAAATAACTATATTATATGCTCCTACTATGTTAAGTCAAAAAATAAAATAGATTTAGAGTCCATGGTTTATAATGATAATAAAAAAGACTGGTCACACTTTTCAAATTTAAAAACTAGTAATATTTTATTTAAGTATTGTGATACTATAAAATATTGAAAATAAAAAGAGCATTGATTTTATCAATGCTCTTTTTATTTTCAATATTAGTGTATATATTTTTTAATTAGCACTTATTATCTTTATGGCAGTGATCATGCTTTTCTTCACAATCTCCATTGAATTGAGAGAAATCGCAAACATTACCAAATGTGTCTACTAATCTAGGTTTTATTCTTGTAGGTCCACCTAAAACTACTATTTGTTCTTCTATTAATACACTAACTATATTTTGTAAGCATAGCACTAAGTCTATTCCATTAGGAATTTGTAACTCAAAGCAAGGTTTATTGTTTAATATGTGTTGAGTTATTATCGCTTTTCCTATGCAGTCAACTGTTAGTTGAGTTTGGAAATCTTGTCTTAGAGTAAAACCTCTTCCATCTGCTGGAACTACTATATCACTTGATAAAGTGTTGAAAAAGAATACTACCTCATTTGATTCATCGCCTTTATGGCACTTCTCAACTGGTTTAGCTATAGCTGTAAACTCAGAACATCCAAATCTACCTATTAATTCTATTTCTAAATCTTTAACTATCACATTTAATCCTTTTTGTTTATAAACTACATTTTGTCCCAAACACTTCTCGTTGCAACATCTATTTAATTGACCACACACATCATATTCAAATATTGTTTCACATCTTCTACCATGTTTATTAGCTTTATCAATGCTTAAATTCTCTAAAGATGTTGTTCCTGGATTTATTCTTATACTTGAATAATTTATACAAACTTTCTCTATAGTAGCATTAGTTTGGGTAGCATTTGGCAATGGTCCACGTAAACTACCTAATTCATAGTCAAAGTTTAAATCTTCTCCATTTGCCATTTTACCATCTGTAAATACTCTAAACATTATAGTATCAAATATTCTATTAGTTTCTATTGGAAACAATGCTGCTTGTGATATTGGAAATTTCGGTGGTACTAAAGGATGAGCACACTCTTCTGGACAAGGGTTTGGGAAGCAATTGTCTGTACAATCTTCTTCATCTTTGCAATCACAGCATCCTGGATTACATCCACAATTATGATTATGATGGTTGCAATCATTATTGCAATCATTATTACAATCACATTGTATATATGGATGGCATTGTGGCTTGCATCCTCTTAGCTCCTCTTCTATTTCATTTGTTTCTATATAGCTTCTTCCTGAATCTATATTTTGATTAGGCTGTATTACTCTTTTGTTAACTACTTTTTTGGCTCTCATTAAATCCTTCATTCAGTTTTGGCCTCCCTTTTGATCGTCTTATAAAAATGTAGGCTCTTGTTTATGCCTAATTAATAATATGCATGTATTTTGCTAATTGTTACTTAATTAGTCTTTTATTAATTAATTCTTATTAGAATAATTTACTGCTGAGTTAATATATATTTATAGAATATATATTTTAGGAGGTAGTTATGGGATTTTTTAATGAATGTTCATATGTTATAAGAAAATCTAATAAAGATATGATACTTATAAAAAGTGAAAATGGACTGCGCTATAAATATTTTAAAAATAGCAATTCAATGGTTCATTCTGAAAGTATAACACTTGTTCCTATTGATTTTTCTAGTTATTATTTTGATATAGATTCAAATGACAATGTATATGGAATCTTTTTAGATTCTAAAATAAACATTTTAAAACTAAATAATGATAGTAATAAATTTTCAACTCTCCATACAATAGATTATGACTCTGAAAACTATACTATAACGTTTCCATACATAAAATTTATAAATAATACAATACATATATTTTATTATCTAACTAATAAAGATTGTGCCACTACTATCTTATTCCATCATTATAATAATGGTAAGCAATGGTTTGAAAATAAAGTTGATTTTATAAATTTACCTGTTTTGGATAACTTTACAATTTATTTCAATGAAAAAGTTCCAACAATTTTTTACTTTAAAGAAAATAATGAGTTTCCACAAGTTTATTGCACAAATTTTAATTTAAACAACCTAAGTTGGAATGATCCTATATGTATAACTAATTCTTTAGAAAATAAAATATATCTATCTGTTCTAAAAGATAAACTTAACTTTTATCACATAACATATTGTGAAAGCAATGATTTTAAGTACAGTATTAAATATTTAAATGGATACCTAAATAACAATTCATTTGATGAAAGCGTAAACAAATTTATAACAGATGGATCATTATATTTATATCCATCTATATTAAAATATAATTCTTCAATATTCATATCTTATGTGCATAAAAATATTTTATATACTTGTTATTCTGATGATTTAGGTTGTACTTGGAGTGAACCATACGAGGATGAGTTTAGCATAAACGATAAGTTTATAAGAGCTTGTTTTAAATCTAATTATTTGTCTGATAAGGATTATATATCTACCAATGTTTTTGTAAGCAAAGATCCTTTTGGAATATTAGGCAACTTTTACAGTTGATAGTAATAAAAAAAGTATTGTGAAAATCACAATACTTTTTTTACCCCAGAACACCGATGGCCCTCTAAATTCATACCCGAGAATCTCCCAGGTGGGTGTACTACTAGCAGTTTTTAAAGTCCCCCATAATTATGAAGGGGCATTTTATCCACCGCTAAACTCATACTCCCGTTCAAACTTTGTCGGTTGAATTTAAATAAGCACTGTCGCATGCTCCAGGATTTCATATTTTTATTATATAATAAATTTCAAATTTTTGAAAGCATTTTTAATTAGCAAATTTATAAATTTTTCGTTCTTTTTCTACTTTTATTTATCTATCCTTACATAATCATAGTCTATATAGTCATCTGTTTCATAGTTTTCATCTTCATCTAACATATCTTCAAAATCATTTTCTTCCTCTTCTTCCTCATTTTCTTCTTTATTTACATGATCATATTTATTATTTTTTGTATAATTGCTCTGTTTATTATCACTTCTTAAAAGATTACCTAAAAGCTTCAAGTTATTTAAACTTCCTATATTATTTATACTAGCCAATGAACTTAAACTAAATCCAGAACTATTTTCTTCGCCTATATCATCAGGCAAGAACAGTTCTGCAAATAGTTCAATTTTCTTTTTCATGTCTATCGCTCTCTCAACAGATTCTTTTTTGCTTTCCGGAAAAACCTCTATTATTTCTTTAATCATCATATTTTTTTTATCTTCTTCTTCCATGCTTCTAAAGAAATCTGATTCATCTTCGTTATCCACTAAATCAACATTACTAAGTTTTTTTATACCTCTTACTAAATCTAAAACGCTCTCTATTTTTATTAATACTTTTCGTTCATCTTTATCCATATACTTTTTAGTTCTGGTTATTATTTCTAAACCTCTATCTAAATCATCATCACTTAATTCTAACATTTTCATTCCTTTATCAAGATCATTTATGTTAAAACTAGATACTGGATCGATGTAATCAGATTCTTCAACAAACTCGTCTTCATCTTCTTCTATATCAATTTCTTCATCTTCGATGTTTTTTGGTCTAAATTTGTTTTTCAACTTAATTTTATTATTTTTCTTATTTAATTTTGACCTCATACTTCCCATTTCTTGATTTATATCTAAACTACCAGTTTTATTGTCTAACAATGATATATTTCCATTACTTAAAGCTATCATCCCTAATATAAATAGTAAACTGTTCACCTTTGTCACCCCTTACTATATACTACTCCTAATATATAAACTATGTTTTATTTACTATTATTGTTACTTTTTTTATAAATTCGCATATATATTATTTATAGGTATTTTTTATTTTTTCATATTATTAATCATAATTTATTAGATACTTCTATATATAAATAATATGAACATAATCAAATATATATTATTGAAAGAGGTGCTTTTATGAAAAAAATAGATAAAGAAGCAATGGAAAAATTCGCAAAGGAAAAAAATATTGATAAAGGCAAAATTGAAGAAATAGCAGATGGCTATAAAGATAAATCAGAAGATGAACTTATGGATGAACTTGTTAAAATAGGAAAAACTCTTCAAGGCAAAGAAGAAGTTGTTGAAAAGTTTAAAACTTTTTTAGATGAAAATCAAAGAAAGAAAATAGATAGTATAATGACTAAAATTTCTGCTGCTGAAGCTAAAGATAAGATAAGTAGTAAAAAAGCTAAAAAGTCTAAGTCTTCAGATCAACCAAGTAAAGATTCTAAAAACTCTAAAAATTCTAATTCAAACAAATCTGATAGCAAGAAAAAAACTAAATCTGGTAAATCTGAAAAAACAACTGAAGAAAGCACTCCAAGTAAAAAAGTTAAAAAGGTTGTAAAAAAAGTAAAAAAACAAGACGAATAAATATATAAATAAAAAATGTAACCTATATAGGTTACATTTTTTTATGCTTTAATTGGATTTAGATCATTATGTATATTTCCAAGTATCTCATCTTTAATCTCACAAGCTTTATTTAATATAGCATTACAATCTTTAGTATATTCACTTACCATAGACTCATCATCTAATCCAAGTAAATTCACTTTAACATTAAGTATAGCTCCTTCTATACCTGTGTATATAAGAAGAGTTCCTACTCCTATATCCGTAATTGCATTTTGATTTCCATACTTAGCCATAAAACTTAATAGTTTTAAAGATTCTAAAGATATAGATGCTGTTTTAAAAGGCACCTCTATAGAAAATTCAGTTGCACATCTTATAGCTTCTTTTCTAACATTTTTTTCCTCATCTGTTTCTTTAGGCATTTTTAATGCTTTCATATATGCATCAAATGATTCAGTATCTTTATCTACTAATATTAATAATTCTTCTCTTATATCTCCTAATTTATTAAATCTTTCTGTAAATTCTTTTCGTATATCTTCATCCAAGCTCTCGTATTTTTTCTTTCCAAAACTCAAGTTGGCCATCATTCTAGCTAAGCTTACACCTATATTTGATGCTAGAGCTGAAACTGACCCTCCCCCTGGTGCAGGAGAGTTTGAATCTACTTCTTTTGAAAAGTCTTCTACTGTCATTTCAACTAATTTCATATTAAAATCCTCCCTTAAAGATTTTTAATAATAACTAACTTAAAATACTCTCAGTTTCTTTTTTTAGTATTTGTTTATTATTTACAACAAGCTCTCCATTTTTATATACACAATGTGTGTGATTTATACCAAAATGATACATTAAGTACTCCACATTTGGAGCGTCAAATATTACTAAGTCAGCTTTTTTTCCTATTTCAATGGATCCAATTTCACTATCTCTATCTATTGCACATGCAGCATTTATTGTAACCCCACTTAAAACTTCATTAGGAGTCATTTTAAGCCCTAGACAACCTAACTGCATTACAAACTGAAGATTTTCACTAGGACAACTTCCTGGATTATAATCGCTAGATAAAGACACTGCAACGCCAGAGTTTATCATTTTTCTAGCATCAGCGTAGTTTTTATTTAGGTTAAAAGATGTTCCTGGAAGAATATTGGCAATAACACCCTTATCAGCCATCGCCATTATCCCATTATCACTAGCTGCCATTAAGTGATCAGCCGATATACATCCCATTTCAGCTGAAAGCTCAGCTCCACCTAAAGAAACTATTTCATCCGCGTGTATTTTTAACTTGTACCCTAGTTCTTTTGCTCTTTTAAATATTTTTCTAGTCTGTTTTATATCAAATACTGCATCCTCACAAAATACATCACAAAATTCAGCTAAATCAAGATCCTTAACCTTTGGCATCATCTCATTTATCAAAATATCTACAAATTCATCCGGATTTTCTTTATATTCAACAGGAATCGCGTGAGCACCCAAAAACGTACTAACTAAATCTATAGGATGTTTTTCGCTTAAAGCCTTAGCTACCTCTAATTGTTTTATTTCTGTATCTATTTCTAATCCATATCCACTTTTCGCTTCTACTGTTGTTACTCCAAATTCTAACATTCTATCTAAACTTTTATATGCTTTTTCATATAACTCTTTAAACGTAGAACTTTTAGTACTTTTGACTGTACTTAATATTCCTCCTCCACTTTTTAATATTTCTAAATACGGCACTCCTGCAAGTTTTTTTGCAAATTCATTCTCTCTACTTCCTCCATGAACTAGATGTGTATGTGCATCTATAAGCCCTGGAGTTACCAATTTTCCTTCTGCATCTTTAATTTCTGTGTTTTGATTTATTAGATGTTTATAACCATCATCTACTCCTATATCGCAAAATCTACCATCTTTTATTGCAACATATGCATTTTCTATTATTTCTATATCATTCATCGCTTTTCCTATAAAAGGTGCATCCCCTTTCATAGTAGCTAGTTTTCCTATATTTTTAATAATTAGATCAGCAACCATATATTCTACTCCATTAAACTAGTCTCTAGAACTTTATCTAAAGAGAAATTTTCAAGTCCTAAATAATAAGAAGCACAATCAACTAAAGCTTCCATAGGACAAAGCCCTACTATTTCACTTCCCATTACATTAACTCCATATCTTTTTGCTTCCATTTTCACAGCTTCAAAAGCTCTATACATAGCAGTTTTTGAATAATCAGTTAAATTCATAGTAACCTGAGTTATTCCTCTTTCTGGAATCTCTACAGGACCAGCTTTTATAAATTTATATCCTCCACTTGAGTGTCTTATAGTTTTTGCTATGCTTGATGCTATATCTATATTCGGAGTATCCAAGTTTATATTATAAGCTATCAAAGGTTTTCTAGCCCCTATAGCTATAGCACCTGCATTCGGATGCTTTTTAGCTTGTCCAAAATCAGGTGCCCAATTAGGATCTTCAAATTTAGCATCTAATCCTTCATACTCTCCTTTTCTTACCTTAGCTAGATTTTCTCTTTCAGGTTTTGAAGCTGCACATTCATATAAAAATACTGGTATATTATATAATTTTGCAACATCTTCACCTAACTCTTTTGCAAGCTCTACAGCTTCATCCATTGTCATGCCCTTTATAGGTATAAATGGGCAAACATCTGTAGCTCCAAATCTAGAGTGTTGTCCTTTATGAGTATTCATATCTATTAAATCTTTAGCTACCCCTATAGCCTCTAACACTGCGTTTTTAACTGCCTTAGGCTCACCTATAACAGTAACTACTACTCTATTATAATCCTTGTCTGCTTCATAGTTTAAAAGCTTAACTCCCTCTTTTCCTCTAAGTGGTGATACTATTTTTTCAATTTTTTCTAAATCCCTACCTTCACTAAAATTAGGTACACATTGCACTATAGCCATATTAATTCTCCCCCTATATTCTAATTTTAATAGTTATGTTATATATAAATTTTAAGTTACTACGCTAGCGCAATAAGCGCAGTAACTTAAAATTTTAACCTTATTATTTGCTTGCCTCTATAACTTGATTTATTAACTCTTCATCTACTATATATGGTAGTGTTATATGGTCTTGCCCATAACACATTTTATTGTATTCCATAACTGTTGTTATAGAGTTTTCATTTCTAGCCCAAGCACGTCTAGCAACTCCTCCCATAACATCCCAAGGCATAGCTGTTCTTAATATTTCATCTACTCTATGAGATCCGTCAAGAACCATTCCAAATCCACCATTTATAGATTTTCCTATTCCTACTCCACCACCATTATGTAGAGCTATTAAACTCATTCCTCTGGCTGCATTACCCGCAAAGCAATGAGTAGCCATATCAGCCATTATATTACTGCCATCTTTTATATTAGATGTTTCTCTAAATGGAGAATCTGTTCCTGACACATCATGATGGTCTCTACCTAGCATAACAGGTCCTATTTCTCCTTTTCTTACCATTTCATTGAACTTAAGAGCTATATTAGTTCTTCCCATAGCATCTTGGTAAAGTATTCTAGCCTGAGATCCTACAACTAAACCATTTTTCTCAGCATCTCTTATCCATATCCAGTTATCTCTATCTTGATATCTTCTATTTGGATCTATACAATCCATAGCTGCTTTATCAGTTTTTATTAAATCTTCTTTTTTACCACTTAAACATACCCATCTAAATGGACCATATCCGTAGTCAAATAGTTGAGGTCCTAATATATCTTCAACATATGATGGGAATATAAATCCATCTTTTTCATCTATTCCATTTTTAGATATCTCTTGGCAGCCAGCATCATAAATAGCTTTCATAAAACTATTTCCATAATCAAAGAAGTAACTTCCTTTATTTGTTAGTTTTTGAATAACTTTAAAATGAGCCTTTAGAGTTTCATCTACTAATTGTACAAACTTCTCTTTATCATTAGCTAAAAGTTTTGTTCTTTCTTCAAAAGTTATACCTTGAGGACAATATCCTCCATCATAAACAGCATGACAAGATGTTTGATCTGATAATAAATCTATATGTATATCTTTTTCTACTGCATATTCTAATAAGTCCACTATGTTCCCATTATAAGCTATTGCACAAGCTTCTTTTTTATCTATACATTCTTTAGCTAACATAAATGCCTCTTCGCATGTTTTAGCAACTTTGCTTACCCAACCTTGAGTGTATCTAGTTTCTATTCTTGAATAATCAACTTCAGCTATTATACCTACTCCACCAGCGATTTCTACAGCTTTTCCTTGAGCTCCACTCATTCCTCCAAGTCCTGAAGTTACAAATAGTTTTCCAGCTAAATCATCTTTTTCTGGTATTCCAAGTATTAACCTTCCAGCGTTTAATAATGTTGAGTAAGTACCATGAACAATACCTTGTGGTCCTATATACATCCATCCTCCAGCTGTCATTTGCCCATAATTAGATACACCTATAGCTGCTGCTCTTTTCCAGTCCTCTTGATTATCAAACATTCCTATCATCAGACCATTAGTTATTATTACTCTAGGCGCATCTGGCTTAGATTTAAATAATCCAACAGGATGTCCTGATTGTATTACTAGTGTTTGATCTTGGTTCATTACTTCTAAATATTTTTTAATCAAATTGTACTGCATCCAGTTTTGGAAAACTTGACCTGTTTCACCATAAGTAACTAACTCATATGGATATAACGCTATATCAAAGTCCAAGTTATTGTCTATCATTACTTGGAATGCTCTAGCTTCAGTACATTTTCCTTTATATTCATCGATTGTTTTTGCTTTTATATTACCTTCTGGTCTAAATCTATATCCATAAATTCTTCCAGTAGTCATTAATTCATTTAAAAATTCTGGAGCTAATTTTTCATGATATTCTTCTGGTATATATCTTAATGCGTTATTTAATGCTAATTTTATATCTGATTGAGATAATTTCGCCTCTCTTTTTGGAGCTCTTCTTATGCCTTCTATAAATTGTGGTATTTCACTTGGCACATAATCCAATTTTATAGTCATTGCATCTTTAATTTCTTCATTAGTAACATTCATAACTTTTTCTAAAGTAACCATAATATCTACTCCCTTATACAGTTTTATATTTCACTTAAAGCAACCTCTTCATTTAGTAAAAGTTCATTGTTTAAAGCTTTTTCTACAGCTTCTACTACTAAGTTTTCTTTGATAATATCTTCACATTTATTTATTTCTTTATACATAACTAAATCTTCCTCTATAAATTTAGTATGATTTCTTATAACGTTATATGCGGCATCTGTCCCAACGCCTAATTTTTTCTTACCTCTTAAATCTATAGCCTGAGCTGCTGCTAATAACTCCATAGCTAATACATTTCTTGTATTTTCCATTATTTCTTTTGCTTTTCTCGCTGCTATTGTTCCCATAGAAACATGGTCTTCTTGATTTGCTGATGATGGTATTGAATCTACACTCGCTGGATGTGCTAATACTTTATTTTCTGAAACTAATGATGCTGCACTATATTGCACTATCATAAATCCTGAATTAACTCCACCATTTTTAGTTAAAAATGCTGGTAAGCCATTGCTTAAAGCTGGGTTTACTAGTCTTTCAAGTCTTCTTTCTGATATGTTAGCTATCTCTGATAAAGCTATTCCCAAGAAGTCAAAACTTAAAGCCATTGGTTGTCCATGGAAGTTTCCACCTGATATTACATCTTCTTGTTCTGGGAATATTATTGGGTTGTCTGTTACTGAATTGATTTCTATATTAATTTTATTTTTTACGTATTCAATTGCATCTTTACTTGCTCCATGGATTTGAGGTGAACATCTAATCGAATATGCATCTTGAACTCTTAAATCACCTTGTTTTGTTGTCATCTCACTTCCATTTAATATTTCTAGTATATTTCTTGCAGTGTTGATTTGACCTCTATGAGCTCTTACCAAATGTACTCTTTCATCCATAGCACATGTTATTCCATTTAGTGACTCCATAGTTAACGACAATGCAACATCCGAAAGCTTTAATAAATTCATTGCATCATACGTTGTAAGTGCTCCCACTGCAGTCATAACTTGTGTTCCATTTATAAGAGCTAAACCTTCTTTTGATGATAACTCTGGTAAAACATCTACTCCAGCGAGTTTCATAGCTTCTGCTGATGGAATTTTCTCGCCTTCATAAAATGCCTCTCCCTCACCTATCATAGTAAGTACCATATGTGATAAAGGAGCTAAGTCTCCAGATGCTCCTAGTGATCCTTTTTCTGGAATTACTGGACAGACATTATTATTAAGCATATTTACTAATGTATTCAAAGTTTCAATCCTTACACCAGAGTATCCTTTTGATAAATTATTTACCCTCAGAAGCATTATAGCTCTTACTATATCTTCTTCAAAAGGTTTTCCCACTCCACAGGCATGGCTTATAATTAGATTCCTTTGCAAGTTATGAGTTTCTTCTTTTGATATGGTTACATCTGAAAATTTTCCAAATCCTGTAGTTATTCCATATACAACCTTTTGTTCATCTACAAATTTATCAACTAAATCTCTTGCTACTTTAACTTTTTTTAACGCTTCTTCCCCTAACTCAACTTTATATCCATTTCGAGATACATTTACTACATCTTCTATAGTAAGGTCTCTACCGTCTATAATTATTTTATTCATACAAAAATCCCCCTATATATATAATAAAATTATGAAATACGGTTTTAGTCTTGTAATTTAATAGCTTCTACATATTTTTCGAAAGTCCTTTCATTTATTTATATATTATTTTTTATTTATATATTACTTTGTATTTATAAATAAAAAATAATATATGCACCATTAAAATAAAAAAGCATATTATCTTTTAGATAACATGCTTTTTTATTAGTTTCTGTCTATTACACTTTCTCTTTCAACTATTCTGTATGGAAGTTCAACCTTTTTATTTTCTAAAGGTTCCTTATCAATCATTTTTATTACCATTCTTATTGCAACAGCACCCATATCATATAATGGTTGGTGCACTGTAGTTAATTTAGGTCTATACATAGCTGCTATTTTTGCATCATTAAATCCTGCAACAGATATGTCTTCAGGTACTTTATATCCTGCATCACATATTGCGTTAAGAGCTCCTATAGCGGCTTCATCCCCTGTAACGAATACAGCATCAGGTTTTTTACCTTCATCTAGTATTTCTTTCATGCTATCATACCCGTAATTATATGTAGTTCCAGCATTCTTTACTAGGGATTTGTCTATTTCTATATTATTGTCATTCATAGCTTTTTCAAATCCTAAATATCTTTCAGCTTCTAAAACAGTATCGTCTTCACTTGTCATTATGAAAGATATATTTTTATGACCCTTATCTATAAGATATTTAGTCATATCATATGTTGCATCAGTATTACTTATACTTACTGAATATACATCGTAGTTTCTAGCAGTTTTACTTACATATACAGCAGGCATTCTACAATTTTGTATATACTCTAAATGCTCTTCATCTACTTTCCAAGACATCATAACGATACCTTCTACCTGTTTAGCTCTTAATAAATTTAAGCTCTTTAATTCTTGTTCTTTATCAGAGTATGTATTTGCTAATAATATATCATAGTCATACATTTTAGCAACTTCCTCTATACCGTTTACCAGTTCACTTACAAAAGAATCTGATACCTCTGGTACGATAACTCCTATTAGTTGACTTTTCTTTGTCACTAAACTTCTAGCCAACGGATTTGGAACATAACCAGTCTCTTTTATTACGTCTAATACTTTTTGTTTAACTTCATCCGTAACTGGTTTTGAATCATTTATTACTCTAGATACTGTAGATATAGAAACGCCCGCTTTTTTAGCTACATCTTTTATTGTTACATTAGTTTTCATTTAGCATTCCTCCTTATCTTAATTTTTACTATATTTTATGAAATCTATTCTTAAGTCTTTGTAAAAATTAATTTTATCATAACTTTTAAACAATTTAAATATATTTCGACAAAAAATAACACGCCAGTTAATTACTGGCGTGTTATTTTTGTATTTAGTTATTCAGTGATTAGCAGCATCCACATCCATCGTCGCCATCAAAGAATCCTCCACATGAACAAGCTATTAATAATAATATTAAGAATGGTATCCATGCACATACGTCTATTTCTGCCCAAGTTTCTCCAAATGCTAAGAATAGGAAGAATAATACTATTATCCACCATGCTCCTCCGCCGAAACATCCATCGTTACCAAAGAATCTGTCTAACATAAAGTTACCTCCTAATTGAACTCTTTTAGTTATAATGCTAGTTAATTTTTATTAGCTAGCTATTTTATATAATATGAATTTATCTGTATATTGGTTACTTTTATTTTTTTATCTGTATATACTTTATATACTGGTTATTTAAATCGATTGTTAGAAGCATTCTCCACAGCTACATAAGATTAAAAGTACTATTAAGAATGGTATCCATGCACATATATCTAGTTCTGCCCAACAATCTCCAAATGCTAAGAATAAGAAGAATAATACTATTATTATCCATCCACATCCAAAGTCTTCTCCACCAAATAATCTATCTAACATTTTGTTACCTCCTGTTGTCTATTTCTAGTATTGTCTTAATTTTTTATAGTGAACTAGAAGCATCCACCACAACTACATAATATTAATAAAACTATTAAGAATGGTATCCATGCACATATATCTAGTTCTTCCCAGCAATCACCAAATGCTAAGAATAAGAAGAATAGTACGATTATCCACCATGCTCCTCCAAAACATCCATCTTCACCAAATAGTCTATCTAACATTGTGTTACCTCCTGTTGATGATTAATTATTTGAGCTTTCGCTCTTAACATATACTATGCATAGCCTTTACTTTTTGATAATAATTTTATAATTTTTTAATAGTATTTTTTTAATCACTTTAAATACTAAAAAGGCTACCTAATATAGGTAGCCTTCCCCCTTTTAATTAACAACCACAGTCGAAGTCCTCTCCGCATCCATCCATTCCACATGAACAAACAATAAGAAGTAATATTAAAAATGGAATCCAGTCAGTTATGCATATCTCTGCAAAGCACTCTTGAAAAGCTAAGAATAGGAAGAATAATACTATTATCCACCATGCTCCTCCACTAAAGAATCCACCTGATCCAAATATTCTACTTAAACTGCCCATATATACCCCCTGTTTTTTGGATTGCTAAAATTTTATTCATTTATTAGCTAACCCATATTAAAATTTCAGAAGTCTTATCTCAAATGTATTATGCACTTAATTTATACTATGGGAATTGAAAAAAACGGTTACTATACAATTTTATTTTTATATAAATTTATTTTTTTATATTTAGTAATAAAAAAAGCTCCTATCGGAGCTTCTTTTAGCAACATCCATCATCAAAATTGAATAATAAAAGGATTACAAGTATTATCCATATCCATGAATTATCATCGCAGAAAAAGTTGTCAAGTAGGTCAGTACATAATAATAAGAATACAACAACAGCTATTATTAATAAACTTGAACCTCCAAAGGATGAATTGCATCCACATCCAAAACTTCTTAAAAGGTTATCTAGTTTTGACATATGGTTACCCCCTTTTCAATGTTGAGAAACCTATAGTTTCTCTTAATTATTCATATGCTAGGGTATATAAGTATGTTACTTCGAAAAAATTTTTCTCTAATATACTATCCAGCTCTTTTTCTGATAGCTCATTATATTTTTTCACCATATTTAAATGTTCATTATTTTTCTTATCATTAGATATACTTTCAATCATGCTTTCTACTGATTTAATTCTATAATCTTTATATTTACTTGTAAAAAAAGATGTCTTTGTGTCCTCTATACATTTTTTTAAATTTTGAAGTCTATCTATGTACTCTTTATTATCTTTTGAAACATTCTCTTCTTTAGTTATAATGTCTTCTAGAATCATATTACTTTCTACTACATACGAACTTATCTTTTGGATATCTAAGTTTATGATACTGTAATATGAGTTTATTAGTAACACAACTACAACGCATACAGATGATGCTAATAAACCTATATATTTCATAATCATTCCTCCTATGTTTTCTTTATAAAATATATATGCTTGTTTTACTATATTATTCTAAAATTTATATAATTTAATATTGAAAAATTTCACTTCTTATATTAAACTACAATTAAATTATGAATTTATTTATTAGGAGGTTTATTATGTTTGAAAGAGTTAGGGAAATAATCGCTGATCAACTAGGTATTGATAATCTAGATAGTATCACTTTAAATACATCTTTAACTGAAGATTTGGAGGCTGATTCTTTAGATGCTGTTGAAGTTATAATGGCTTTAGAAGATGAATTTGGAATAGAAATTCCTGATGAAGCTGCTGAAAAATTTACTTGTATAGGTGATATTTGCTCTTTTATAGAAGAGCATAAATAAAAAAAGCCGAGTTTTTAAACTCGGTTTTTTTATTTATTTTTCCTCATAAAACTTAACATTTTTTATAGTTATATCAATACTTCCATCTGGATTTTGTTTTACACTATACTTCATCGGATCTTCAAAATTACTAAGTTCTCCTCTTACATCAAATCCAGTATCAGTCTTTATACTTCTTTTCTTTAATTTTTTTTCTACCCATTGCTTATCAATACTAAAAGATTTTTCTAAACCTTTATCTTCCATATGCTCTTTGAAGCTTTCTTTTAAGTCTGTATTATCAATTGTTTTTTCTACAAAATCATTTAAATCTATTTCTTCTTTTTCTTTTAAAGTATAGTTTAATACACTTCTTACGTCTTCTGCTTGCTTTATATCATTAGCTAGTGCATTAGTTATCCATGTTTCTGCACTATTTTTAAATACCTTAGTTTTGTGTTTATCATCAACAATTTTCTCAGCATTTAAAAATTCACTTATAAATTTAGATTCTAATTCTTCCTTTTCTGCATCCTTATCTAAAAGTCTTAAGTGATACTCATCATTCATTCCAGTTAAACCTACTATTGCACATTGCTTTTGTCTTTGTGTCTCTGGTATTCCTATTTCATTTGGAACCATTTGTATATTGAATTTATCATCTACAAACTCTATAGAATGAGTATATAATCTTTTGTAATCTAATTTTAATATACCTACATACTTTTCATCTTTCACAGTATATAAGCATATAGCTAAATCACATGACTCTAACTCTGCATTTATTTTCATTGTATCAAATAAATATGCAGCTATCTCTTTTGAATTTTCTAAAAATGTATTTTCATCATAGATTATTTGCTCACAACAATTTTTAACTATGTTATTTTCGTAATCTTTAAATATACCTTTTCTTAAATCATCATCTTTACTAACCCTTTTGATTATTTTTTGGAAAAATTTATCAACTTCTTGACTTATTTTCCCCTCAAAATCATTTAATATAGGAACTTCACTATTTTTATCTAGTACATGTACTATAAACTTATGTATTATCATAATTTCACCTCTATCTTAATTTTTCTATTAAATCTTTCATATCTTGTGGAATTTCCGCTTTGAATTTTAAACTTTCTTTTGTTCTTGGCTGATTAAACTCTAGACTATAAGCATGTAAAGCTTGTCTATTTATTAATTCTTCATCTACATATCCATATAGTTCATCTCCAATTATACCATGACCAATATGGCTCATATGAACTCTTATTTGATGAGTTCTACCCGTTTCTAGTTTAATTTCTAGTACAGTGGCATCATTTAATCTTTCTAAAACTTTGTAATGAGTAACTGATTCTTGACCTCTATCATCAATGACTCTTTTTATACTATCTTCACCAGGTCTATATATAGGCTCATTTATAGTCCCAAAATCATCTTTTACAATTCCCTTTACAATGGTTATATATTTTTTTATTACCTTATCATCACTCATATCTTTAGATAGAGTATAATGAGCATATGCATTTTTAGCTACTATTACTAATCCTGATGTATTCATATCTAATCGGTTTACAAATCTTATTTTAACTTTTTCATTTCGTTTAATTATATAATCTGTAATTCCATTTGCAATTGTATTTATATTGTGACTCTTTGTTGGATGTACAACTATAAACGGAGGCTTATTTACCATTATTAAGTCAAAATCATCATAAATCACTTCCAAATTTAAGTCTTGAGGCATAAAATTTGCCATATCTTCTTCTATTTTAACCTCTATTAGGTCACCTTTTTCTATAGTAGTACTTGGCTTTTTAAACGTACCATTTACTAAAACGCTTTGGTTTCTTTTCATTTTTGATAAAGATCTTACTGAGAAATTCAACTTATCTAATAATATTTCTTTTAAAGTTGCATTTTCCTCACTTGTGTAAGATATAACATCATATCTTTGTTCTTCTTTTTTGAACAAATTTACACCTACTTTCAATTATAATAACATTATCTATTTTATACTATTTTTGCAGAATAGATAAGACTTTTTATTTATCCATTACATATTTTACTAAGTTATCAATTAATTTTTAAATTATGTTATAATACAAATGTAAAGAGGTGGGGATATGAAAAGAACGATAATAATAAACTCAAATTCATTAGATCTATCTATTAAAACAAGAGATGTACTAACTGAAAAACTAATTTGTGCTGGCTTTAACGTAAGCTATACTTTTGATGGTGCGGCTGAGCTTATAATATCAATTGGCGGTGATGGTTCTTTTTTAAAAACTGTTCATGACTTCGATTTTCCTGAAATACCTATTTTAGGTATAAATACTGGTCATCTAGGTTTTTTTACCGATGTATATCCTAATTTTATTGATAAATTTATTGATGATTATAAAAAAGGTAACTTTATACTACAAGATATACCTCTTGTACAAGCAACTATATGTACAAAAGGAAGCTGTATAGATATGTTTGCGGTCAATGATGTTGTCATAAAAGGAGATAAATCTAGAACTATACATCTTAACTTAAATGTCAATAATAAAGATATTCAAAACTTTAGTGGAGATGGGCTATTAATTTCTACACCAACTGGTTCAACAGCTTATAACTATGCTGCTGGCGGTAGTATAGTTGATCCTAGCTTAAAACTTATGCAGTTAACTCCTCTACACCCTATAAATACTAATGCATATAGGTGCTTTACTTCTAGTATTATATTTCCTCATGATGCATTAATTGGCATTTTGCCAGAGTATAGATTTGAAGATTCTTTATTAATAGTCGTTGATGGAGTTGAGCATAGATTCGAAAGAATAACAAGCATATCAATTACTACATCAGACGTATTTGTTAAATTAGTTAGACTCGATAACTATGAATTTTGGAGCAGAGTCTCTGAAAAATTTTTATAATATTTAGGAGGTTAATTTTATGAAAATAGGTGTAATGAGCGATACACATGGTAGCTTACTTTATTTTGAGAAAGCTTTAGATACTTTATCTGAATGTGATATTATACTTCATGCTGGAGATGTTTTATACCATGGTCCTAGAAATGATTTACCTGATGGATACAACCCTAAAGGTGTTATATCTAAAATAAATGAATTAGATAATATACTTATAGCTCGCGGAAATTGTGATGCAGATGTAGACCAAATGGTTATAAAGCATCCTATACAAGGACCTTATGTTTTAAGTCAATTTGGAGAAGCTAGAATATTAATAAATCATGGATATGTAGATTCTAAAGAAGAAACTATAAAAAAGGCAAAATCTATGGGTGCTGATATTTTAATACTTGGCCATACTCATGTAAAAGAGCTTTTTATTGATGAAAATCTTATAGTTATAAATCCTGGAAGTACTTCTATTCCAAAAGATGGTTCTCATTCAGTTGCAATTATAGATATGCTAGAAAGTTCTCATGAATTAGATTTAGATATAAATCTAATTGATATAAACTCAAATGAAATTATAAATTTATAATAAATAAAAAATGAACTCCATACTAGTATAGAGTTCATTTTTATTCATTGTTTATTATTTTACTTCAGTGTATTTTTCAGCTATCTTAACTATTAAGTTAGCTCCTTTTTCCATAGCTTGAACTGATATACATTCATTTTTACTGTGGAAGTTTAATCCTCCAGTAAATATGTTTGGACAAGGTAATCCCATGAATGATAATCTAGCTCCATCAGTTCCACCTCTTATAGGTACTATTAAAGGTGCTATTTCAGTTTCTTTCATAGCTTCTTCAACTATATCTACTACAAATTTAACTGGTTCTACTTTTTCTTTCATATTGTAGTATTGGTCATTTAAATCTAATTTTACTCTTCCTTCATACTTCTCGTTTATTTTCTCTATTGCAGATGTCATGAATGCTTTTCTTTCTTCAAACTTAGCTTTATCATGATCTCTTATTATATATATCATAGTAGCACTTTCAACATTACCATTTATATCATTTAAATGATAGAAACCTTCATATCCTTCAGTAGTTTCTGGTCTTTCGCTAGCAGGGAACATATCAGATATTTCTGCTGCTATATGTAATGCATTAACTAATTTATTTTTTGCACTACCTGGATGTACGTTTCTACCTTGTATAGTTATAGTAGCTGCAGCTGCATTGAAGTTTTCATATTGAAGCTCTCCAAGTATCCCACCATCTATAGTGTATGCATATTTTGCTCCAAATTTTTCAACGTCAAATAAATCTGCTCCTCTACCTACTTCTTCATCTGGAGTAAATCCTATTTTTATATCCCCGTGTTTTATTTCTGGATTATTTACTAAGTATTCTATTGCAGTTACTATTTCAGCTATACCAGCTTTATCATCTGCTCCTAGTAAAGTAGTACCATCTGTAACTATTATATCTTGTCCAGCTAAAGTTTTCATTTCTGGGTAATCTTTAGTTGATGTAACTACATTTAATTCTTCATTTAAAACTATATCTTTTCCATCATAGTTTTCTATTATTCTAGGCTTTACATCTTTTCCAGTTACGTCTGGAGCTGTATCTAAGTGAGATATAAATCCTATAGTAGGAACTCCTTCTACATTTCCTTTTAATGTAGCCATTACATAGCTATTTTCATCAACATTTGCATCTTCAAGCCCTAATCCTTTTAATTCTTCAACTAAATATTTAGCAAATACTCTTTGCCCTTCGCTTGATGGACAATTTGAGTTTTTTGGATCTGCAGTTGTATCAAATGCCACATATTTTAAAAATCTTTCAAGTACTTTTTCTTTCACTTTAAAGTCCCTCCATATATTCTAATTCGTTTCTTTAATCCACCCTATTGTAATTAAATGAATACGTTTTAATTATAATACTTTCTTTGAAATTTATCAAATAAAGTCTTTGTAATAAATTGTTAAATTTGTGTATAATTTCTTTATTTATAAAAAAATAAGGTGCCAAAATGACACCTTATGTAAATACTCTTATTTTCTTTATTCTATTTTTATCTAGACTCTCTATACAAAGTTTAACACCATCGACTTCGATAACTTCATGTTCCTCTGGAAGTCTTTTTAAATGACCAATTATAAATCCACCAATAGAATCAAATTCTTCCGATTCTAAATTTGTTCCTATAAGTTCGTTTACCTCTGATATTTTTTTACTACCATCTATTATATATTCATCTTCTTTTATCACTTCAATATCCGATTCATCTTCATCGTATTCATCTTCTATTTCACCAACAATTTCTTCGACTAAGTCTTCTATTGTTATAAGTCCTGCAGTACCACCATACTCATCTACAACTATGGCCATTTGACTCTTATCTTTTTTCATTTCTTCAAGTAACTCTGTTATCTTTTTAAACTCATAAGTAAAAAATGCCTCTCTGACATAATTTCTTATATCAAAATTAGCTATTTCATCTTCCTCTAAAAATATAATATCTTTTATATTAACTATTCCAATTATATCGTCTGCTGACTCTTCATATACAGGCATTCTACTAAATTGTTCTTCTTTAAATAAGCTTATTATCTCTTTATATCCATCGTCTGCATCTATACATACCATGTCAAGTCTTTGAACCATAGCTTCCTTAGCCTGCATATCTCCAAATTGAAATACATTATTTATTATTTGTCTTTCTTCTATTTCTAAAACGCCTTCTTCTTGACTCACATTAACCATAGTTCTTAATTCTTCTTCTGTTATGTATGGTTGCCCTGATTTAGACTTAATTCCAAATATTTTAAATATAATATTTGTAATTATGTTAAATATCCATACTACTGGCGTTAAAATTAATATGATTACCTTTATAGGTTTTGAAACTAATATAGCTATTTTTTCTGAGTTATTAGCTGCTATTGTCTTTGGTGTTATTTCTCCAAAAATTAAAACTAATATAGTCATTAAGGCAGTTGCTACTGCAACACCTTGTGTCCCCAGTATACTTATAAATAATGATGTTGATATAGATGTTGCCGCTATATTAACAACATTGTTCCCTACTAATATTGAGCTTAAAAGTTTACCTGAATCTTCAGTTAATTTCCCAACTAATTTAGCTCCCTTTACTCCTTCTTCTTGCATATGTCTAACTCTAATTCTACTAAGGGACATCAACGCTGTCTCTGATGCTGAGAAGAAACCTGATCCTATTAGTAAAATTACTAGCATCACTATTTGAATAATAGTATTACCACCGGTCGAATCCAATCTTTACCACACTCCTAAATTTATACTTTTTATTTATTACAATAATTATATCATAGTATTTTAAAATTTGGAAATTTCACCTGGAAAAACTTGCATAAAGGATAAGCTTATTTATTAATAAAAATAATAACCTTCACTTATATATATTGTTCATTAAATTAAAAAATATCATATATCTTATATTTTTTTTATATATCCATATAATATTTTTAAATACATATTTAGGAGGTAATTATGAAAGATTTATTAGATAAAGGTGCAGTCCTTCAAAGAGATAAAAAAACTTATGCAATTGCTCCTCATGTTCCTGCTGGTTTGATAACTTCTGACCAACTTAGAAAGCTTGCTGATGTTGCCGATAAGTATAATGCTAAAGCTATAAAAATAACAGCTGCTCAACGTATAGCACTAGTTGGACTTGAAGAAAATGACATTGATTCTGCATGGCAAGATCTAGGCATGAAACCTGGAGCTGCTATAGGCTTATGTGTACGAAGTATTAAAACATGTCCTGGAACATCTTTTTGTAAAAGAGGTTTTAAAGATTCAGTAAGTATAGGTTTAAAATTAGATGATAGATATCATGGAATGAATTTGCCAAATAAGTTAAAAATAGGCGTTAGTGGATGTCCTAATAGTTGTGCCGATAATCATACTAGAGATATTGGATTAATGGGTACTCCAAAAGGCTGGACTATTTTCGTAGGTGGCAAAGGTGGTACAATTCCTAGACTAGGAGATAGACTTGTCATGGGTATCCCTGATGAAAAAGTTTTAGATTTAGTAGATGATATAGTTAACTTGTATTCAGACAATGCAAATAACAAAGAACGTTTAGGATCATATATAGATAGAGTTGGATTTGAAGAATTTGCTGCAAACTTTGATTTAGCTAAATATAAAAACTAAATAATAAGAAATTTATTAATTTATGTTGAAAATAGTAACAAATATTCTTTTTATGAATATATTAAAATTAAGAAAGGAAGTTAATATCCTTTCTTAATAAAAAAAACTTAATAACTATGAATAATAATCAAATGGTTGTTAATAATTAAAATATGATCGGAAAATAAATAATTTTTATCCCCCCATTATCACCTATACCCCCCTTGTATAGGTGATTTTTTTACGCTTATTAAAATTATGATTACTAAAAATCTATGGATAACTTATGAAACTTAGTTATATCAATCTTATATTTTTTGAGCGTAAAAAAGATTTTTGAGCAACGTACGAAGTCGTTTGAGTAACGGGACACGAGTTTACCGAGTGGACGTTGACGACATGAGCGAAGCGAATTTTTTATTTTTCCGTATATAAATCTTAAATTTGTAAATAATTATAGTATACGAAAAGTATAATTTTATATCTCTCCCCTAATAAAAAAGTGCGATGGTTTTATAAAACCATCGCACTTTTTTTATTAATCAAACTTATATAAAACTTCTTCCTCAGTTCCAAATAAGTATATATATGCTTCTTTAACTTTCTTGCCTGTTAATGTACTCAACGCCCTACTGTATATTTCAAGCTGTTTAGTATATTTTTCTGTAATAGTATCTTTATTTTCTTCATTTACAAAGTCAGTTTTATAATCTACTATAACAAGTTCATCATTTTCTTCAAAGTAAGCATCTATTATCCCTCTTACCATAAGTTTATCTTCATTTTCTATAATTTCTACTCTATCATCATTTTTGAATATATCACTCATGTTTATTTGTAAATAGAAAGCTTGTTCTCTTTTTAAATAATAAGAACTTAACATTCTTTTTCCTAAATTAGATTTAAAAAACTTTAA
Source organism: Paraclostridium sp. MRS3W1 (assembly GCF_032465715.1). Lineage (NCBI taxonomy): Bacteria > Bacillati > Bacillota > Clostridia > Peptostreptococcales > Peptostreptococcaceae > Paraclostridium > Paraclostridium sp. MRS3W1. The sequence goes on from NZ_JAWDJM010000172.1 coordinate 28,862, forward strand.
TACTTTATATGGATTTATAGTATCTGCCTGAGTTTGTGTTAATACTTTCTTTTTTACAGCTAAATTAATTTCTTCATTAATTTCATTTAAATTGCTCACTTTAGTTAAATCAACAATTTGCATGAATAAGTGCATTATAGTACCTTTTTGAGCTCCAGTTAATTTATTTTTACTTACATCTTCTTGTATAAATAACGGAGTTTTTATTTCAGTTTGCTTTTCAATTAATTCTTGAGCACTATAATCAATCTCTGCTTTATTTTCTAATCGTTTTATTTCGGTAACAGATATAGTTCCTGCCCTATTAACAGATTCCATGAATGGATATTTATAATCTAGCTTATATTTAATATCTTCATAAAATTCACTTTCATTTTCGCTCATATCTAAATTAGATAAAATTGTATCTATGCTTTCCTCTTCATCATTAGAAGTCTTTTCTATTAATATATCCGATCTTTCCCATATTCTAGTTTCCCAATTTGATTCATGATTATTTAAGTAATTAGCGTCTAATTCAATTATACTGCGCAGTTCATCTAAATCTTTATGCTTTATAACTGCAGGCATTATCCAATCTAAAAAGTTCTTCCCTTTTAAAATTTGATATTCTGAAACAGGTCCCTCATTATCTAGATCTTCAGACCATTTTTTTATGCTGCTCTCTATATCTCTTACCGAACCTGTTATGATTAACTTCTCTTTAGGTCGTGTAAATGCAACATATAAAACTCTCATTTCTTCTGATAAGTTTTCCATGTTTATAGTTGTTTTTAATGCTTCTTTCGCTATACTAGGATATGATATTCTTCTCTCATAATCTACTAGCTGAGGGCCAAACCCTAACCTATGGTGATATAGAATGTCTTTTCTAAAATCTTGAGTATTGAAATTTTTACCCATTCCTGCACATATAACTATAGGAAACTCTAGCCCTTTGCTCTTATGTATACTCATGATTCTTACTACATTTGCATTTTCTCCTAATGTTTTAGCACTTCCCATATCAGAGTTCGATCTCTTTAATTTCTTTACAAAGTTTATAAAATTGAAAATCCCTTTAAAGCTTGTTGATTCAAATTGCTTAGCTCTTTCAAATAATACCTTTAAATTAGCTTGTCTTTGTGTTCCTGCTGGTAGTGCTCCTACATATGCATAATAACCAGTTTCTATGTATATGTACCATAAAAATTCATCAGTACTCATATAAAGTGATTTATTTTTAAAATTATCTAATCTATCTAAGAAATATTTTATTTTTTCACCTAAATCTCCATCTTTACTACCTGCTATTTGTAAAGCTTCATAAAAACTTTTCTGTCTATCTTCTATTCTTATATCAATTAGCTCTTCTGGTGTAAACCCAAACATAGGTGACTTTAATACTGCAATTAAAGGAATATCTTGCATTGGATTATCAATTATTTGAAGTAATGCTAGTATTGTTTTTATCTCTATAGTATCAAAATATCCAATACCTGTATCTGCATATGTAGGTATATCCATATTCATTAGCTCTTCAACAAATACAGGTGCCCAACTAGATGTTGCTCTCAATAGTATTACTATATCTTTAAATTCTACATTTCTATATCCATCAATTTTTTTATCATAAACTTTTGTTACCTTCCCATCTTCATTGGGTTTCATTAAGTTTTTGATTATATTTCCTAACATTCTAGCTTCTAATTGTATGTTATCTATTTCTTCTTGTTCTTCCTCATTCTCCTCAGATTCATCTGATTCATTTTTAGCTTTAATATTTTTTTGTATTAAATGTATTTGGGCAGGTCCTCCCACTAACACATTTTCTTCTTCACACTCTTTAAAGCTTGCGCCTAAATTTAATCTTTCTTTTTCGCTATATTCGATTTCACCTATATTTTTACTCATTATATTTTCAAAAATATAGTTTGCACAATCTACAACTTCTTTCCTACTTCTAAAGTTCTTATATAGCATTATCTTTCTATTTTTAGTACCTTCTTCTGTATCGTAAGTTGCATATTTTTCTAAAAATATTTCTGGTTTTGCTTGTCTAAATCTGTATATACTTTGTTTTACATCTCCAACCATAAATCGATTTGGATTTTCAATACTAGCGATAGTACTTAATAAAACTTCTTGAACCAAGTTACTATCTTGATATTCATCTATAAATATCTCTGAGAATTTTTCTACATATATCTTAGCTACATCTGATGGTATTATATTTCCATCTTCATCTTCATCTGTTAATATAGATAATGCAAAATGCTCTATATCATTAAAATCTATAATTCCTTTTTCTCTTTTCTTTTCTTGATACTTTTCTTCAAACGCTATTATAAGGTTTGAAATAGAAGTTACAACTGGATATAAATACTTTATTTCATGACAAATCTGTTCATTACTTTTATAAAAAGTTGATCCTATTATACTCTCTAATGATTTTTTATTTTTATCTCTTATAGATTTAGCATTTTCTCTTGCTTTTTTTATGTAGTCAGGGGTATCTTTTCCTAATCTCTTAACTCCTTTTGCGAAGTTTTCAAATTGCATATTGCTCATAAAGTAATATGTCTTATCCCAGCCTTCATTGCAAGCACTTAATATATTTAATATTTGAGAATACTCTATATTTAATTTTTCCTTATAAGTTTCTAATTCGTCAATTCCATCTACATATTCAATCGCACTTTTCATACTAGATGCTATTCCATCTATCTCTATTTTTACATTACTTAATATTGATTCTGACCATATTGAATTTGAAAAATCAAAATCATCATTTATATTAAATAATTCAGCTGAATCTTCTAACCATTTTTTAGGGTATGGTGATGCCATCGAGAAGTTATATATAGATAATATTATATCTTGTAAATCTTTATCTCCTCTTTTTTCTGCATAGCTTTCCACTAAATTTAAAAATCCCTTATCTCTTGATTCATAGTATTGTTCAAAAATTTCTTCTATACATTCTTGCTTTAAAAGAGAACATTCTGTTTGATCTCCTATTCTAAAGTTAGGATCTATATTTATTTTATGAAAATTTGATTTTATTACATCTAAACAAAATGAATGTATAGTTGTAATGCTTGCTCTATTTAATAAAACTAATTGATTTTGTAAATGGCTATTTTCAGGATTTTTATCTAATGCCTTAGCTATTGCATCTCCTATACGCTCTCTCATTTCTGAAGCAGCTGCATTTGTAAATGTAACTACTAATAATTTATCTATATCCACTGGCTTTTTAGTGTCTGTTATTATCTGTATAATACGTTCAACTAGTACTGCTGTTTTCCCTGAACCTGCAGCAGCAGCTACTAGAAGATTACAATTTCTGCTATCTATTACAGCTTGTTGTTCGTCTGTCCACTTAGGAGAACTCATTATTCAACCTCTCCTCTCATTTTATTAATTATTTCATCTTGGCTTTTTTTGTTTATAATTCTATAACTATTGTCTTTAAATGTACTATCAAATAAACATATAGTTGCAAAACTACAAAAATCACAAGATGTTGATTCTTTAGTCTTATATGGAGCTATTCCAATATGTCCTTCAAGCATATTTTTGCTTAACTCTTTAATTGTATGTTTTACATATTTTCTAAGTATTGAAAACTCTTCTTCATTTACACCTGATGTGTTTTTTGAAATAGTTCCATCTTTGTTTATAGACGCTGGTATAACTAATGATGTTGCTTTTTCTCCTTCAGGTAATGTATTGTCCATCTTTCTAATTATATTGCTATCCTTTAATACAAGACCTTTCATTTTAAGCTTCTTCAGTATTTCTTCTCTTATACTATCATCTTCTTTATCTTCATTAGATTTAATAATAGGATCATCTATTTTAAAATAAAGTATAGCAGCAGGATTTATATCTCCATCATTATATTTAGCACTTTCTAATATTGCATCTAGATAAACTAATAACTGTAGCTGTAATCCATGATATACATCCGTAAGACTCATATCTTTATTTCCAGATTTGTAATCTACAATTCTTATATATTTTTCTTGCCCATCTTCAAACATATCTACTCTATCTATTTGCCCTATTAAGTTTATCTCTTCTCCATTTTCTAAAACAATTTTAATAGGTGGATATTTACCATTTCCTCCAAACTCTACTTCATAGTCTGCAGGATCAAATGATCCTTTTTTAATTTGATTACTTATAATAGATATAGCTGATACAAGCATATTTCTTAATCTATATGCCAAGTACTTATATCTTGCTGAACTTTGTAATATATATCCCGGTATCTTAGCTATTAAATCATCCACTATTATAGTTACTTTTTCTACTATATATTCATCTGTTATCTCTCTCCAGTCTAAATTATCTTTAGATAACTGTTTTGAAAACTTATCTAATATATTGTGGACAAATGTTCCAAAATCAGGAGGAGTAAATTCAAATTCTTTTCTTTCTTTTGCTTTTAGCCCATATTGTATAAAATAAGCAAATGGACATTGAGCATATTTTTCTAGCCTAGAAACACTGAATATTTTATTGTCATATAATGCTCTTATTTTTTCACTTTCTATCTGCTTAACTTGATTTGTGTAATTTAAACCTTCTATTATATTTTTTGCTCTAATGTAATAGTCATCATTTTGTATGAAGTATTTGTATGCATCTAACCACACAGAATCTATATATTTTTCTTCTTCAAATTCTTTTATAGCTTTTATAAGTTCATTAAATACAGGTGCTTTAGTAGTTATATTTTCTACTATTTCTTCACTTGAACAATATTTTACATCACTTAAATAGCTTGCATTTTTTATATTTGGAAATATCTTTTTAAGTCTAGACACTATTATCGATGGTCTTAATGTTTTTCCTTCATGATCAGCAATTGGGTATGTAACTGTTAATGAACATTTAGTTGAGGTTAAAGCTCTATAAACTAAAAATTGTTCTTCAAATGTTTTAGTTTTACTGTCAATATCAACCTCTACTCCATTATCTCCTAAATTTTTTCTATCACTGTCATTTAATATTCCATCATCTTTTGATATTAGTGGAAAAATTCCATCTGTAGTTCCCATTAAATATAAATGCTTTGTATTTGGGTTTTTCATTCTGTCTACACTACTTACTAAAACCTGATCTAGACTTGGGGGTACTGTTGCTAATTCATACTCATCAAAACCAATACTTATTACTTTTATGAATTTATCTAAGTTTATCGTATCCTCACCCATAATCTCTACTATTTGGTCTAGTATATCAACAACAATCTCCCAAACCTGAGCATACTGATTAGCTAAATCTATCTCATTATTTTCTTTAAATTTATCAATCATTATTTGTATAGTGTTAGGTATATTTATATCTAATAAAAATTCATATATATATTTGCATATATCTTTTGCTTTATTTTTTCCTTTTAGTTTTTCTTGTAATTTAATTATAGGTTTTATTATTAAATCTTTAATCTCATTAACTCTATTTATTATATCTATTTCATAGTCATTCTCATCTTCATTTAATTTATGATATACTCTATAATTCCACTTTTCTTCAAACCATCTTTTACCTTTTATTCCATTTGCTAAAACATAATTTTCTATTAAACTAATATCTTCTATACTTATTCCTAAAAGACCACTTTTTAAATATCTAAACATAGTTTCATAGTTATATCTCCTATTTTGCATTTCTAATGCTGCTATTATCAAAACTATAATAGGATTACTTTTAGCTTCTTTTTTACTATCTATAAAATTAGGTATTTCATATTCATTAAATATAGATTGAACTAAAAAATCATATCTATTTAAATCTCTAGTTACTACCGTTATATCTCTATATCTTGCTTTTTTATCTCTAACTAAAAATACTATTTCTTTAGCTATTTGCTCTACTTCTGAGTATAAGTTACTAAACTCTTTTATAGCTATACTTTCTGTCTCCTCTTCATATATTTTATAAGGATATGAATAGTAATTTCTTTCAAGATGTTCTAATTCTTTGTTTCCTTCAAATCTTTTTATTTTGCTTGCATTTAAACTTATTTCAGGCTTAATTCTAACTCCTGATTCTAAGCATAATTTTTTTAATTTCTCTTCTGTAAATTTAGTACGAGAAAAAACATCTGTCTTATTATAAGTCTTAACTAAGTTGTTATCTAATGTCAAAGTTACATTTACTTCTGCAGCTTTATGTAGCAAACTCTTTATTACTCTATATTGATTTGGAGTAAAACCTGTAAATTCATCAATGTAAATTATTGCATTGTCAAAGTAATTACAACTTTCTATCTTATCCGCTAACGATGCTAATAAATCTTGTGAATCTATATAATTTTCATGTAGTATGTTTTCATAATTAGCATATATCTTACTTATATCCTGAAGTTTTAGTTTAAGTGTTTCACTTTGTACTTCTCCAGCTATATTTTCTAAAGATTCATGAGAAATACTATATTGCTTAAGCTCTGATATCATATCAGCTATTGTACCTATAAATCCAGGTTGAGATGCTGCCTTTGAAAATATTTCAAGGTCTTCACTAACCCCTTCTAACGCTTTATAAATCATCATAGATCTACCACTAGCATTTATATTTATATCTGTTAATCCTCCAACCTGAGAAAATACTATGTTACTTAACGTTTTAAAACTAAGTACTCTAGCTCTAAGGTATGGATCTTTTTTTAAATAATTACTTAGTCTTTTTTCACTTTCAAATGTATATTGTTCTGGAACTAGCAGTATTATAGGGGATGTTCCATCATCAAGAACTTGCTTAGAAATTTCTTCTAAACAATATGTTGTTTTCCCACTCCCGCCTCTTCCAAGTATAAATCTAAGGCTCATATATTTCTTCCTCCAATGTGCTATAGTTTACAGCTTCATTATTGCATAATTTATTAAACTCACAAAACTTGCAATGTTTAATATTTTTTATATTTTTTTCTTCATCGTAATTTGTATTTAATATATTTCCTATATAGTTTTCTAATTGTTTTTTATTTATGTTATGTTTTTCATTACTATATTTAATTGTTATAGGCTCATTATAATACTCTGGCTGATAATAACTTAATTTTATATTTTTATAATCTATATCTAAGTTATATATTTTACCAATAGTTTCACTTGCTAAAAATAAATAAACTAAAGTTTGAATTCTATTTTCTACATCTTTATATTCTATCTTTCTATTTTCTGTTTTCCAATCCCAGATACTTATACTATCCTTATCTACTACAACTAAATCAAATTTAGCCTGTATTTTAAAATTATTCAAACTATATCTAACCTCATACTCTGGAAGATATAACTTATCATCTTTTATAGGTATTAATCTTTTAATTTTTTCTAACCATATATTGAATTCTTCATTATTTAAAAATTCTATTCCCGTTGGTATATTACTAAAATACCTCTCACATATTAAATGGAAATCTGAACCTAATTTAAGATTTTCATAGTAATCTCTACTTCCTTCATCATCTTGTTTCCAATTTAATTTGTCTACATATTTAAATTTGAATTTTAATGGGCAACTTCTATAAGTATTTATAGAGTTTTGACTAAACAAGAAATTCTCTAATTTTTTATTCAACAATATCACCTCTCTTAACTTTTATAAATCTACCTAAGCTATTAAAATAAAAAGATGGTTTTTGTTGTTGCTTTTTATTTGTTGTATTATCTTTATAACTATGTCCTGATAACATCAACATTTCTTTTGCCCTTGTTATCCCCACATATAATAATCTTATTTTTTCATTTATTATATCTATTTTATGCTTGTACATAAAATCCTTAGGGGCATCACCAGTTACTATTGACTCAACCTCAGATTTTGCTATAGCTACTGGATTTTTATATTTATCTTTTAAATACCATAATTCTCCCTGGAATTTTTGTTTTATATCTGCTGGAAATTTAAATTCTGTTAAATCAAGTAAAAATACAACATCCCATTCCATACCCTTTGACTTATGGTATGTACAAACAGTAATTCCTCCTGGCTTAGGTTCATATCCATTTATTTCATATATTATTTCGCTTATGTAATTAAATACTCTATTTCTATCATCTAAAAGTATTTTTGATATATCGTATAAGCTTGTATTTGGATTATCAAGTATTAAGTATCTAACATAAAATGCTATATACTCTACCATAGCCTTTTCTTCATCTGATATTTCTATATTTTCACCAATTATCAATATTAGTTCATCTACTTTTATAGATTCATACTCTATTATATTTTTTACACATTCTATCCCTTTTTTAAAGGTTAAATATATTTCATCTCTATTATCTATAACAATATCTTCTATAACTGTTTCTGTGTCATATATTATATCTTCACTTTCATATTTTTTTAATTTACATAAAAACTCATCTTTACCTATTTTATTATCAGAATTTATATACACTTTTTCTAAAACATTAATTAATTTTTCTGTACTGTCACACTGAGATAAAAAATCAATTATATAACCTATGTTATTTATTATCTTCCTTTTATGTGATGAGTTTGGTCCTAGTTCATCAAACTCTAAGTTATGAGTTTCCAAAACTTGAGCTACTTCCCTTACTTGATTATTAAATGGAACCAATATACCTATACTTTTATCTGGCGTATTAGCTTTTATATACTCTACAAACTTTACAGTTTGTACTATTTCTTTTTCCCATGTTTCATACCATTTTGCATTCAGTAAATATTTATCAGGTTTAGGATTTTCTTTATATCCCTTACCATCTGGAACTGTTTTTATTTCCATATCTTCTAGCGCACTTTTACACTCTTCTAAATAAAATTCTTTTGTAATTAATTTTACTAGTCTATTTGATAATTCGATAATGTCTTTAGAACTTCTGTTAGACATATCCATTTTGTAACAACTATCAGCTTCTTCCATAAATTGCTTAAAAAACATTGGATCTGATGATGAGAATGTTCCATTTATACTTTGGTTTACATCTCCCACACGAACTAAATTATTATTATCTTCTGATAATAATTTTATTATTTTTCCTTGAAGTTCATTTGAGTCCTGACATTCATCTTCAAATATATATGAATATCGCTTTTGAAACTTAATTTTTAAATCTTCATCACTGCTAAGTGCTTTATATGCTAATATCAAAATATCATCATAATCTAATAATCCATTATTTTTCAACTTTCTTTCATAGTCTTTGTATATAGGTAAAATACATTTTAATATTCCTTTATGTCCATTTAAAATTATATTTTCTAGTTTTTCTGGTGAAATATCCTTGTATTTCAACTCGCTTATAGAGTTTGTAACTAAATCAAAAAAACCTTGGTTCCATGACTCTAAACATCTATTTCTCCATTCTTCATCTCTCTGTTCTTTAACAAAAAAATTAAAAGCTTTTTCTCCTCCGTTATTTTTGAAGTTATTTATACTCTCATTTAATATAATGCTTTTCTTTAAGTCATCAACTATGCTAAATTCATCACTTAACATTACAATTTCGGGCTTTTCTTTTATTATCTTTACTGCCAAACTATGAATAGTCATTACTTCATATGAATTTTTATCATCTATATCCTTTTCATCTAATAATTTTGCTATTCTACCTTTAAAATTATTAACTGCACTATTCATATAAGTAAGTATTAGTATTTTCCCTGGTCTATGCTTGCCTTGACTTATTAATTTTGCAACTAAATTTGTAACTATAAAAGTTTTTCCAGCTCCTGGTACTGCTGGTACCGCCATAGTTCCACCTTCATAATTTATTATAGGCGTTTGATCTTCTCTATAATTTATTTTCATTAAAATCACCTTTATCTATTAACTTTAAAATTAATCCATACAAGCTTCCTTCTTGTATGTATCCATTTACTGTATATTCACTTTTATATGCATATACTTTTTTAGTATTTAAAAGAAGATTATATATTGTATTGTTTAAATAATAATCTTTATAAAATTCTTCAATATCTTCAGTATATATAATC
>NZ_JAWDJM010000173.1:0-16507 GCF_032465715.1 Paraclostridium sp. MRS3W1
GCTTAAAGCCTCTTAATTTTTTATAATTTTTTTATACTTTCCATTAAATCTTTAAATTCTTCAAATCTAAGAGATTGAGGTCCATCTGATAAAGCTTCATCTGGGTTAGGATGAACTTCAACCATTATACCATCTGCTCCTGCTGCTAGTGAAGCTATAGACATTGGTTTAACTAAATATCTAACTCCAGTTGCATGGCTAGGATCTACTATAACAGGAAGATTTGTTTCTTTTTTTATTATAGGTACTGCTGCTATATCTAATGTGTTTCTAGTATAATCATTATATGTTCTTATTCCTCTTTCACACATTATTATTTTATTATTTCCACCTATTGCAATATATTCAGCTGCCCCTATCCATTCTGTTATTGTAGAACTTATACCTCTTTTTAACATTACCGGTTTATCTTGTTTCCCTACTTCACTTAAAAGAGTAAAGTTTTGCATATTTCTAGACCCTATCTGAATTACATCTGCTACTTCATATAACTTGTCTAAGTCTCTAGCATCCATAAGTTCAGTTATAACAGGTAAATTAGTTTCTTTCTTTACAGCTTTTAAAATCTCTAATCCTTCTTCTTTTAAACCTTGAAAAGATTTTGGAGATGTTCTTGGTTTAAAAGCTCCACCTCTTAACATATTTGCCCCATTTGATTTTATAAATTTTGCAGTTTCTAAAAGTTGTTCATAACTTTCTATAGCACAAGGCCCTGCCATTATAATTTTATCATTTGGTATTTCTAAATTCTCAGTTATATTTATATTTAAATCATTACTAAATAGATTTTTCATTACCTATAAACTCCTTTACTTCTTCTCTTTCCTCAGTCGTCAAAGATTTTAGGTACTCATTTATACTTATATTATCTATTTTTAGTTTATCATTTAAATCTATAAGTGGTATCAATACAAATGCTCTTTCCTTTATTCTTGGATGAGGAATTTCTAAATTTTCTTCTTGTAAAATTATATCATTAAAAAATAATATATCAACATCTATTGTTCTTGGCCCCCATCTGATTTTTCTTTCTCTGTTTAAATCTTTCTCTACACCCTGACAAGCATTTAAAAGTTCATACGGATTTAAGCTTGTCTCTATTTCAATACACATATTCAAAAAATCTGCTTGATCTTTATACCCCCAAGCTTTTGTTTCATAAAGCTTTGACTTTTTAGTTATATTTATGTTTGGATTAGAATTTAAAATTTTTAAAGCTTCATTTATATACCTTATTCTATCTCCTATATTAGTTCCTAAACCTAAATAAGACTTACTCATCTCTACTTCTCCTTATCTCAACTCCAAAGTAATCATAAATACCTGGAACAGGAGCTTCTGGTTTTTTCACTCGAACCATGACCTCTTGAATTAATTCAAACTCACCTAAAACTTCTTTAGATATGTTCTCAGCTAAGGCTTCTAGTAAGTTAAACCTTTTATTCTCTACTATTTTTTTTACTAGCTCATATACATCGCCATAACTTACAGATTTTTCCATTTGATCAGTTAAGCCTGCTTCTTTTGTATCTAGATATAACTCCATATCTATAAAAAACTTTTGTCCTAATACACTTTCTTCTTTAAAAACTCCATGATAGCCATAAAACCCCATATTGCTTAATAATATTTTATCCATTTTATACCTACCTTCTGCATATAGCATCTGCCACTTTTATCGCTCTTATATTTTCTAATACATCATGTACTCTAACAATATCCACTCCAGATTTAATTCCTAATACGGTAGTCGCTATAGTTCCTTCCACTCTATCTTTAGGTTCTAAATCTAAAATTTTTCCTATCATCGACTTTCTTGATGTACCTAGAAGAATTGGATATCCTAGATCTTTTAATTCATCTAGCCTTGCCATAACCTCTATATTTTGTTCTAATGTTTTTCCAAATCCTATACCTGGGTCTAGCACAATTTTTCTATCATCTATTCCAGCACTTTTAGCTATTTTTATACTTTCTATTAAAAATTCCTTAATAGATTCCATTATATCTTTATCATAATCTGTTCCATCTTGATTATGCATTATACATACATGAGCATCATGTTTTGCTATAACACTTGCCATATTTGGATCTTTTCTAAGCCCCCAAACATCATTTATCATATCAGCACCTAACTTTAAAGTTTCTTCTGCTACAATAGCTTTATATGTATCTACAGAAACTTTAACATTTAGCTGTTTTTTTAATTCTTTAACAACCGGTAAAACTCTTCTCAATTCTTCTTCAGCATCTACTATTTGGTGTCCGGGTCTAGTTGATTCTCCACCTAAATCTATTATATCTGCTCCACTATCTATCATTTCTTTGGCATGATTTAAAGCTTTTTCTATACTTGTATAACTTCCTCCATCTGAAAAACTATCTGGAGTAACATTTAAAATTCCCATTATATAAGTTTTTTTGCCATATTCAAACATCTAACCGCTCCTATCTCATGTTAATTAAGCTCATAGCTTCTGCTCTTGCAGCTATGTTCTTTTCAAATATACCTCTTACTGCTGAGGTTATAGTTTTAGATCCTGGTTTTTTTACACCTCTCATAGTCATACACATATGTTCAGCTTCAACTACAACTATAACTCCATATGGTTTTAATTCTTCCATTATAATGTCTGCTGTATCTTTAGTTATTCTCTCTTGAAGTTGAGGTCTTTTCGCTAGGTCCTCAATTACTCTAGCTAATTTAGAAAGACCAGTTAATCTACCATCTTTAGGTAGATATGCAACATGTGCTTTCCCAAAGAATGGAACTAAGTGATGTTCACAACAAGAATAAAAAGGTATATCTTTAACTAAAACTAATTCTTCATGTTCTTCAGATTGGAAAAGTATTTTCAAATGATCTCTAGGGTCTTTATGTATTCCTGAAAATATCTCTTCATACATTTTGGCAACCCTACTTGGAGTATCTAGTAATCCTTCTCTATTTGGATCTTCACCTATAGCTTCTAAAATATCTCTTACAGCATTTTCTATTTTTTTCTTATCTACATTATGCATATAATTGCCCCCCTTAAAATTAGTAATTATTTTTCACATCTAATCTTTTTTAAATACATATTCATATACTTTTTTAAGATTATTATAGTTATAGTCTTTATACACGTTTTTTGACAATTCAAATAAATTTTTTTCATTTTCACTTAAATATTTAAATATTTTTTTATCCTTAGGCATCCATTTGCCACTTATAATAAAGTATCCCTTTATTATATCTTTTAGATATATATTAGTCAAAAACTCATATTCATAATTTTCAAAATCATCTTTTTTCTCTAACCTAGATATATTCTCTAGTATAGTGTTTTCCATTACAAGTATTTCTTCATTAGATAATTTTTTAGGACCTTCATTATATTTTTCTTTAGATAAGTAAATTAGTTTATCAGATATATTTTTTTTATCATATATAACTTTTGCATTTCTCATTTCATTTATAAAAAAGTATTCTTTATTCTCTATCATAAATTCAATATATCTTTTAGAAAATTTATTAATATCAAATTCTACGCCATTAAATTGTTCTTGTCTTCTAATTTGATCTTCATTTTGTTCACAAACTATAAAAAGATCTATATCTGTTATATTTTCGATATTTTTTTTATTGTATATATCTTTACTTGATCCTACTAAAAATATAGCTATTGTGTTTTCATCATCTTTAATATTTTTTATTTTTTGTTCATAGGTTTTGATAAAGTTTTTAATCATTAATTTTGCTCCATAATTTTTCAAAAATATTATTAAAACATTCGAATTTTATTTTATTTATTTGACTTACTTTCATAACTCCCATTAAACTATTACTTAAAAAGCAAAACTCGAATTTTTCCATATCCGTTATTTTTATATCACATTGTTCTATATTAATTTTTAGTTCTACACATAACTCCATAATCCTTCTTTTCATAGTTCCATTTAAGATAGGTAGTCTTTCATGTGGAGTATATATTTTACCTTCTTTTATAAAAAATATATTACTCATAGAACACTCTAAAATCCTACCATAACAATCTGTAAAAATAGCATCATCACATCCATTATCAGCTGCAAACTTTTTAGTATATATGCTTTCAAAGTAATTAGTAGTTTTATGTCTATATATTATGCTATCTCCTCTTGTTATAGGCGAGATGCATAGCTTAAATCCTCTGTTGTATATTTCTTGATTGTAAACAATATCTCTAATTGACAAATTGTACCCTTCATCGAACATAGTCAATCTAAGTGCTTTATTGTTTATTTTTTCACATTTTATATATTCTATTATTTTTGTTTCTATAAAACTTCTACTTTCATTTATATCCAAATCCAAATCATTTATAGATTTAAATATCCTATCTAAATGTAAACCTAAGTACATGGGATGCCCATCTTTAATTTTTATGGTTTCAAATACTCCAATTCCAAATTTAGTTAATTGACTGTTAAATGATACATTATTCTTCATAATATCCTCTAACTGCTTTCATTATAGATTTAGCTTTATCTAATGTTTCTTGGTATTCCTCTTCTGGATTAGAGTCCCATGTTATTCCTCCACCAACCTGGAAAAATATATTTTTATCTTTTTTAATTAAAGTTCTTATAGCAATATTAAAATCCATATCTCCATTAAACCCTATATATCCTACTGAACCAGTATATACATTTCTCTGTGTAGGTTCTAATTCATCTATTATTTCCATAGCTCTTATTTTAGGTGCTCCAGTTATTGACCCTCCAGGGAATGTTGCCTTTATAATATCTGTACTGCTTAAAGAATCTTTAAGCTTCCCAGTTACCGTAGATACTAAATGACTAACATTTGCATAAGGTTCTATAACAAATAACTCAGGTACCTTAACTGTTCCTATTTTAGATACTTTTCCTAAGTCATTTCTTTCTAAATCTACTATCATGAGTAGTTCAGCCTTATCTTTTTCACTGTTTCTTAATTCTTCTTGAAGTCTAATATCTTCTTCTACTGTTTTGCCCCTAGGTCTAGTTCCTTTTATAGGTCTTGCTTCTATAGTGTTATCTATACATTTAATAAATCTTTCTGGTGAGTTTGATAAAACTTGATAGTTTTCAAAATTTAAGAAAGCAGCAAATGGAGCTTTACTTACATCACGTAATCGCTTGTATAATTGATAGCTAGATAAATTAATTTTTCCTGAAAATCTCTGAGTTAGATTTGCTTGGTATATATCGCCTTGTTTTATGTAATCTCTAACTTTTTCTATTGCATTTATGTACTCACTTTTTTTAAAGTTAGAACTTAATTTAACTTCATCTATATTTTCATTTTTATCAAATTCTAAATCTTTTTTATTAGCATTTAAAATTTTCATCTCTATATCTTTTAATATATTAGACTCTATTTCTTCATCAATACCAGGAGTTGCTATAAAAGTCTTATTCAATAAATGATCTACAACTATTACAAAATTATAAAATCCAAAATATAAATCATATACATCGGTATCATCTATAGCTGTTCTTGGCAATTTTTCTATATAATTTCCTATATCATAAGATAAGTATCCTACTGCTCCTCCTATAAACGGAATTTCAGTATTATTTTCAACCTTATATCTATCTAATTTTTCTTTTAATTTATCCAAGGGATTTTCCTTGCAATTTTTTAGCTTTATACAATCAAATGGTCTTGAGCTTATAAACGAGTATCTTCCCAATTTTTTTTCATCCATACCACTATCTAATATAAAACTGTCTTTTTCATCTTTAAATAAAGTATATATTTCAAATGCATTTAGATCTGTATAAATTTCTTTTAACATCTATTTGACCTCCTCATTCCCTCTAAATTGATTTATAAAGTTTCTTAATATATCATGTCCTTGCTCAGATAAAATTGCTTCTGGATGGAACTGGACACCTTCTATATGGTAATTTTTAGATCTAACTCCCATAATTTCTCCATCTTTTGTTTTTGCTGTAACTTCTAACTCATCTGGCAATGAACTTTCATCTATTATTAGAGAATGATACCTAGTCACATTCAACGGATTTTTTAAATTTCTAAATACACCTTTATTGATATGTTCTATAGGATGAACCTTTCCATGTACAGGCTCATTAGCTTTGATTATATTTCCTCCAAATGCATGTCCTATTATCTGATGTCCTAAGCATATTCCTAAAATTGGTTTAATTCCTTTAAAGTGATTTACTAAATCAACACATATACCCGCCTCTTTAGGAGAGCAAGGTCCTGGTGATAAAACAATAATCTCAGGATCCAGATTTTCTATATCCTTTATAGTTATTTCATCATTTCTTTTTACTATAATTTCTTCTCCTAGCTCACCTAAAAACTGAACTAAATTATAAACAAAAGAATCATAATTATCTATCATTAATATCATAAAATACCCCCTCCATCTCAACAAACTTCATAAAATTTATTTATTTTTTATTTTTTTTATTTTTCTTACAAGTTAATTATATCTTTGTTAAGAAATCCATGTCAATATAGTCGTTTTTGGTGAAATTATTGGTAATATGTTTAGTATATTTATTTTGCTTAATCAAAAACTAGTATTGATATACTTACTAATTTATACATTATCAGGAGGCTTTGCAATGAATAAATATATTATAATAAGATCTGATACAAAATCAATATCTTCACCTATGTCTAAAAAAGAAGCCTTAAAGACTATGAAATCTTATGACAGACAAGGCATATCATCTTTAATAATATATGAAAATAAAGAAATCAATTTAAACTTTTCTAAAGTTAGATAAATTAAAAAAGGAGCTTAACAGCTCCTTTTACTCCATCTATAACCTACGTTATAATATTTTTCTTTCTTTCCTTTTTTACTTCTAGTTTCTATAAGTTCATTTATCTTGTCAACGTATTTATCATCATTAGTTAACCTGATTAAACTAGTTAGATAATATGCATTTGTGCTTTTTGGTATCTTTTTATTTATGACTAAGTCTATAGCCTTTTTAGCTGCGTTAAAGTTTTTTAAATGTGTATGTCCTTCTTCAAATGTTTTCTTAGTGTTATAAGCTATATAACCTTCTTTAACTTGAAATATAATGAATTCTTTTTTTTCAAATACTTTGTTATACATACACTTCATCCTTTTTAGAAATAGTCTTATTATATAATATTAAAATTTCTAAAAAAGTGAATCTATTTTTAATTTTTTATATTAAATTTATTTTATTCATAAAGTTCTGATACGGTTACAAATTTATAACCTCTTTTTTGCATTTCAGGTATAAATATATCTAGAGCTTCTACAGTGTTATTTGTGGCATAGTCATGAAGTAAAATTATATCTCCATTTTCAACATTATTTATTATTTCATTTGCTATATTATTAGCTCCTGGATTTTTCCAATCCTTTGCATCTACATGATCCCATAATACAACTTTATATCCGTGTTTTTCTGCTATTTTAGCTAACTCTTCCTTTTTAAAACTTCCATATGGAGGTCTAAATAAAGTTGGCTTTTTGCCAGTCATTTTAACTATTATTTCCTCGCATTTTAAAATTTCTTTTTCTAATTGATCATTTGATAAATTTGAAATATCAGGATGATTAAAAGTGTGATTTCCTATCTCATGACCTTCTTTGCTAGCTCTAACAAGAGGTTTACTATACCAATTTGCATGTTTTCCAGCTATAAAAAAAGTAGCTTTTACATCGTGTTTTTTTAACACATCTAAAACTTCATCAGTTTCTTTTGGGTGAGGTCCATCATCAAAAGTTATAGCTAAATATTTTTTGTCTCTAGGTCCGTTTTTTATAAATACTTCTTCATTTTTTTCACAAAATGATACTTTAGTAATAGATATCATAAAAAATGCAGCTATTAAAATTATTGAGTACAGTCTAAATTTTTTATTTTTCATTTTTGTACTTCCTTTCATTATGTCAATTATTCACTAAAAAAGTTTTGAGTGTAATATAATTTATAATGTCCTCCAAAACTAACTCCTACTCCTATATTTTTATAGTCACCTAAAATATTTTTTCTATGCCCTATAGAGTTCATTAATGCTTCATGAGCATAAATAGCATTTATTTGCCCTGCAGCTATATTTTCACCAGCTAAGCTGTATCTTATGTGTTCTTTTTTCATTCTATCAAAAGGACTTTGTCCTTTTTTATTTTCATGATCAAAATAGTTTTCATCTCTCATATCCTCGCTATGTTTTAGAGCACTAACACTAGCTTTAGAGTCAAAACTTAATCTATTTAAATTTTCTCTATCTCTAACACTATTTATAAGATCTATAGTTTGTTTTTCAAAACTAATTTTTAACTCCTCACTATATTTAGGATAAATATCTTTTGAACTTTCTTCAATATACTTGTCTATAACTTGATATGATGTAACTTTACTTTCATTGTATAAATCATAAAATACAGTAATGTATTTATTATCTTCTATAAAAATATCAAATTGATCTCTAGAATCAATCATAAATTTAGTATTTCCTTTTTTCTTATATTCTATTGATTTATGATTTTCTCTAGTAAAATCAATACTGTCTCCGAGTTTTATTCCATTTATATCAGATGAGTCTATAGAGTTGCTATAAAGAGCTACTACTTTTTGATTTTTTATTCCTACCATAGCAAAATTCTTTTTAACATTGTTGTATACATACCAATCAAAGCCATACTCACTTATATCTTTTCTATTAGGCTTTCCAATTTTGCTTATTACGCTTTCTTCTGTATCTCCAATTTTAATTTCCATATATCTTTTTATGCTCGTGTCATTTAAAGATATCACAGCTTTTACTTCTTCATTTTGACTTGCATCTCTAACTTCTTTATTTTGTTTAAAATTCAAATCAAAATCAATGTTGGTTTTATCTATAAATATACATATCGTTAATATAAATATCATTAAATATAATAATTTTTTCAAACAATCACTTCCTCGTTATAATAACTATTTGTAACGTTTTTTAATTATATACATTTATTTATATTTATATTCTTGTTTAGCAAATAAAGTAAGTATAAAAATTTAGTTTATTTTAGTAGCTATATACACTAAACACTTGACTGTATTCTCCTTAAACGAAAAAATAGACTAGCCTATAAATCTGCTAGTCTATTTTATACTTGATATAAGTTCATCTAAACTTTTATTAAAAATACTAGGCTTATCAAACTTCCAATTTCCTTGATAAGATATTTCATCATTTATATAAAAAGTTCCAAATCCATGTCTTTTACCGTGTTTAAACTCACCTACATACCTTTTATTATCTGGCCATGTGTAAACACCTTGACCATGAGGTAAATTATTCTTAAACTCGCCTTCATATATTATAAATCCATTATAATCATAACAAGTTCCTATTCCTTCCATTTTGCCATGTTTAAACTCACCTATATACATACCACTATCTTTCCATGTATATATCCCATGACCTTCTTTTTTGCCATGTTTCCAATTACCTAAATATTCATCATCACTTGAATAAATCATTTTTCCTATACCTTCCATGACATCATCTTTCCATTGACCTATATACAAGCACTTATTAGGTAATTCACATACTCCATTTCCATTTTTCATATCATCTTTAAAATCGCCTACATATTCAAGTTCACTTCCATCATCTTGTAAAAAAATATATGTTCCTTTTCCTGTCATTTGTCCATCTATTAATTTGCCTATATATTTATCTCCATTATAGAATGTATGTATTCTACCGGAAGCTTTTTCACCAGAATTATCTGTATTAGGTACATGTATGCCTTGCCCATTTTCTAATGCTAGTACCTCTTGTTTGCAGTGCGATGATTTTTTTAATCTAAACTTATTAAAAAAACTTATACGCTTAACTTCTTTTTCTATGTTATGTACAGTTTTTTTGTATATTTCTATTAAGTCTTTGTTATTTACTTCTGCATTCATATAACTACCCCACCACTTCCAAATTACATTTTTTCATGTTTAATATTATTATATATTAAAATTCTACTTTTTTTCTATAGTTTCACTAAATTTTAGTCTTTTAAATAAACAAAATAAAACAAAGAGCACGCAAAAACGCATGCTCTTTGTTTTATTTTTCGATCTTAATTTAATTTTTTCTAGTAATCCGCTCTAAATTTTTTACGCACAAATAAAAATTTACACTCTAGAAACTATTATGTATATATTTTATAGTCAACCCGAATTAAACAAATCTAGATATTGTTAAGTGATGATTCCATACATCACATAATCTATTTTATCTTTATTTTTATTTTTTATACATAATTTATAAATATTTTTCTTTAAATCCTCTACCTTTAACTTCATTTACATCATTTACTGATATAAATGCTTTTTTATCATGTTCTAATGCTATCTCTTTAATCTTAGGAATTTCATTAGAAGCAACTATACAGTATATTATTTGTTTTTTCTCATGAGTGTAAGCACCCTCAGCTTCTATTAACGTAACCCCTCTTATAAGATCTTTCATTATACATTTGGCAATTTCTTCACTTTTGCTAGAAATTAGCATAACTGATTTTTGATTATTCATCATATCTTTTACTATATTCATAGAATATACATTTAAAAACATCGCAATCAAAGTGTACATAGCTAGTTCTAATCCAAATAAGCTAGCTCCAATACAAACTATTAAAAAGTTCATGAAAAGCCCAGTATCTTTCATCGCAATATTTTTCTTTACTTTCAAAATAGCTGCTATTATATCTGTTCCTCCTAATGATGACTTAGCTTTAAATACGATTCCTAATCCTACTCCACCTAGTATACCTCCGTATACAGTTTGTAGTAATACATCATTTACAGGTATATAGTGCCCTATATTTTGAGTTATACCTAATATAAAAGAAAATAAAATCATGTTGATTAAACTCGTTATACAAAATTCTTTTTCCAAGAAAATAAATCCTAGTATAAATATAGGTATGTTAATTAAAAATGATAGTACCCCTATATTCATATGAGTTACAAAGTTTAATGCAACTGATAATCCAGCAACCCCTCCACCTAGTAAGTGTGCTGGTTTTAAAAATCCATTTATTCCTATCGAGGAAATAGTTATTCCAAGTATTATAACTAGGTATCTAAGCGCGATGTTTTCTTCTAATGTGTTGTTGACCTGACTCATTATAATTCTCCCTTCAAAATCAGTTGTTAATGTATAATATTATTTTAAAAAGTTTATTAGTATAGGTATTAGTATTACCGTTATTGTTCCTGATATCCCTATAGCTAATCCGCTCATTGCCCCTTCAATTTCTCCTAATTCTAAAGCTTTAGTAGTTCCTAGAGCATGTGATGCTGTTCCTAATGCAATACCTTTTGACACTGGATGCTTAGTATTTATAAATTTAAATATAGGTGTAGCTATCATAGCTCCTACTATACCCGTTAAAATTATAGCAACAATAGTTACAGACTCAATTCCTCCTAATGTAGAAGTTAAAGAAATTCCCATAGGTGTAGTTATAGATTTACCTAATAATGAGTCCATTATTAATTTATTAGAATTTGTTAACCTACTTATAACTACAATACTTGCAAATGAAACTAAAACACCTGTTGTTATTCCTATTATAATTTCATGTAAATGTTTCTTTAATAAATCATATTGTTTATATAGAGGTATTGCTAATACTATAGTTACAGGTGATAAGAAAAAGTTTATAGTATCTCCTCCTATTTTATAGCTTTCATATGAAATATGACTTAACTTTAAAAATAATATTATTCCTAAAATAGCTAGTAACAAAGGGTTGAATACCGCTAATTTTGTTTTCTTTTGAATATACACTCCTATACTGTAAAATACTATAGATACTACAATTCCAAATATAGGTGTCTGTAATACGTTATACATTTCCTTGTCCTTTCTTGCTCTTAATTTCTATCATTTTTTCAACAACGATAGCAGTTATAACCATAACTAAAGTAGTACTGATTATTATTGTAGCAGCTAAAACTATAATATTTGAACCAATTAAATCTAGTGAATTGATAAGAGACACCCCTGCAGGCACGAAAAAGATAGCCATGTTATCTAAAAAGAAGTTTCCAAGTTCTTCTATAGATTCGACTTTTATAATTTTAGATTTTAAGAGTACAAATAATATAACCATTCCTATTATACTTCCAGGTATAATAATTATATTTGATAAAAATGAACTAATGTATTCTCCTACAGCCCATATAGCTAGTATTAGAGCCAGTTGTCTTAGTAATTTCATTTATCTTCTCCTCTTTTTTTTGTAAAATTAAAGGGATATTTCCTACCCCCTTTAACTTCCATATATATATTACTACTATATGTTTATTTTTTCAAACCTAATTTTAGTATGTTTTACCCTAATTTTATCAAAATTTCCCCATTTTTATCTATATAGTTATTGTTATCTCCATCAATTATCTGTGCATATCCATTTTCAAAATCTGAAACTGATTTTAAGGTAGGAAGTATTTTTATTTTTCCTTCTTTATTTAAAAATCCCCATAGACCTCCTTTAGGTATACTCATACCCCTAGTAAGTGCATTTGAGCCTATATTAAATCTTGCTAAACCATCATTAAATTCACAAGCATAGTCAAATATAGGTTCGATAACGATTTCACCAGAGGTATTTACATATCCCCATTTATCATTTATACATATAGGAGCTAGCCCTTCACTAAATGATTTGGCTCTATCAAATTTAAAATCTATTATTTGTTCTCCATCTTTATTGACATAACCCCATTTATCATTTAGCCTTACCCCTGCCAATCCTTGTGAAAAATCATTAGCTATATCAAATTTAGGCTTTATAATAAACTCTCCTGTTTTGTTTATATAACCGTATTTATTCTTAGTCTCAACTAAAGATATACCTTCTTTAAATTGATTTACATAGCTAAATGTAGGTTCTATTATAACTTCTCCTTTCTTATTTATGTAACCCCATCGTTTATTTATTTTCACTGATGCCATTTCCTCACTAAAATTTGATGCAGCTTCAAATTTTATATCTATAACTTGGTTTAACCCTTTATCAAAAAAACCGTATTTTCCATCAATCTTAACTCTCGATAATCCTTCACTAAAATCCGATGCACTATCCAAATGTAAAAATATATTGTTATATCCACTTTCCTCCATGTATCCAAAAACCCATCTAACCGACTTTCCAATGCGTTTAATATACGTTACAATACAATACCCATCTCTAAATCGTTCTGACACATATTTAAATTTTGGTTTTATAACTATGTTATTATTTTTATCTATAAAACCATACTTTCCATCTCTTAGTATAGGAAGAAACAATTTTTTAGTTGACATATATTACCTCCTTTTTTTTAATTATTAACACTTCTCTAATAATTAATATTATATTTTTTAATTTCCTATACTAATTTTCAAATATAAATAAAAAATTTATAAAATTTAATACGCTTATTCCATAAGTATCATAATTATTTTTTATATAAATAAGACTGTCAGTTTTCTAAATTTTCACTAAATACAATTTATTAAAATAAAAAAAAGAGTGCATAGCACTCTTATCTTTCTTTTAATATTGATTCTACTTGTGAGTTATTATACATACTATCTGGGTCTTCAGCTCTTAAACTATAGAATGTTTGTTGAGCCTTCTCTAAATCTCCTTGCTTATAATAAAGCATACCCATATTGTAATAACTGTCATCATAATAATTATCTGATGGTTTATACGTATTTACATATTTTTTATAATATTTTATAGCTTCTTCATTGTGTTTAGTTTTTTCATTTAATTGAGCTAATTGGTATATAGCTTCTGATATATATTTCTTTGTTTTACCATTTTTAACTACTAATTCTAAATATTTTATAGCCTCTTCATTTTTTCCTTCTTTTTTAAAGTCCATAGCTTGATTGAAAAGTTCTTCTTCATCTCCAACTATAACTTCAGATTTAGCTTGTTCTTCTTTTGTCTTATCAGTTTCCGTTTTAACTTCTTTTAATTCATCTTTTGTTTTATCTAGCTTTTCACTTGTTTCTGTTAACTTTTCTTCTTTTGCAGCTACTTGATCATTAAGATGATTCAACTTTTTCTTATTGTTTAAGTATAATGCCCCAATTGCTAATACTAATACAGCTATTAATGTATATAATGGCATGTGACTTTTCTGTTTTTTTGGAGCTTCTTTCTTTTCTTCTTTTTTAGGAGTTTTTACAATATCTTTTTCAAATAATAAGTTATCTTTATCAACTTCTCTTAACTTATCCATATACTCATTAGCTTTTTCATTATCACCTAATTTTTCATATATTAAGTGTAAAAGTAAATAAGGCTCTATAAGTTCAGGTTCTTCCGTTCTTATATTTTCAAGTATTTGTATACTTTCTTGGTACAATTCATTGTTTACAAATCTTACAGCATGATTATATCTACTTAAAAATATATTAAATTCTTCTGAACTTAATATATTTACATACTTCTTAGCTAATTCATTATTATCATAACATGAACTTTTATAAAAACTTTCAAATGCTTCATCAAAGTTACATTTTAAAAGTTTCAATAAACCTTTTAAATTTAAAATGTCTACATCTTTAGGATTTAATTCTAATGCTTCTTCTATTATATCAATAGCACTAGTCATAAATTTTCTTTGAATCATATTTAATGCTTCATTATATTTTTTATAAGATTCTAATTTTAATTCTCTAATATCTTTTTTTTGTTTTTTAGTTTTATGTTTTAAGTTTAGTATAGTTTCATCTTTACTATTACTTGTTACATACGTTTTTTTAAGCGTTTTTAAAGTTTCATGTATTTCTTCATCATCTATGTTAAAAAAAGTAGTATCATTGCTATCTTCACTTATTAACGATATATCAATTATTTTTTTATGTAGATTTTTTATATCGTTTTCTATATTTAACCTTAAAATAATAATCACCCTCTCTCAAAAATATCATATTATTAAAATACCATATTAAATCAAATTAGTCAAAAGTATACATTTTTTTACAAAATCTAAATATAAAAAATAAAAGCGTGGATTCACGCTTTTATTAAACTTTATTTACACTATTTTCATCCACTTTATAAATTTCTTTTGAGTATGGATTTATTAGATAAACTTCTTTAGATTTAAAGAACCCTCTATTTACTACAGCATAATAATATATATCATTTTTCTTTCCAATAAATTTATTAACAACTTCTGGTTTATCTACATATTTTAATGATTTTTCTTTCTCTTCAATAGTTACATATTTAAACTTTTCATTTTTTTCACTTAATTTCTTTTCTAAGATACTTTGAGCTGTGCTTTTACTTATAGTAAACTCTACAGTTCCATTTGATGCTGCTCTCCAGTGTCCATCTCCATATTTATTGTTATAAGATTTTTGTTCATCTAAATATGAGTATACCTTTTTATTTCTAGGGTCAATTAAAAATTCATCTATTTTATCTTTACCAACAAAGGTCTCAGCATAATAGTATTTACTACCATTCAACATTTGCTGGAATATATTAGCTTTTAAATCTGCTACGTCTATTCCACTTTTTTTAGATATTAACTGTATTACCTCTTCATTAGTCATATTATACATCTCTAAATTCTTCTCAAACTCTGAAGACAATGCGTCTAACTCATCATCATCTAAGTAATATTGCTTCAGATAATCTATGTATTCTAAAGCTTTTTGATAGTTTCCATTTTTATTTTCTGTTTTTGCCATCTCTACATAGTAATCATACATTTCTTTTATACATTCTTCTTTTTTATCCTGAGCCAACTCATAGTATCTTTTATCCTCAGTTATAACTTTATCAAAATCTTCAATAGCCTCTTTGTACAATTTTTTGTTTTGATTTTCTACACCTTCGTTATAAATCTTCCTTGAATCTTCTATGACATCTATTTTTTTTGCATATACATATATTTCATTTTTTGATATCTTTAATGTTGATACTGCTTGTATATATCCCATTGCTGTATTGTAGCTTATTTTTTCTTGTAAATATAAATCATTTACTCTTTTGGCTTGATTAATTATACTATCGGTATCTATGTAAACTGTATCTAATTCGTTAATTATATTTATTAGCGAAATAAAGTAATCCTTACCTATCTCACCTTTTATATATTTATCTCCATATGTTATAAGTATTTTATTTACTTTCTTAGATAAGCTTTTACTAAGTCTATTCATTCTAGTGTCAGAAAACTCTTCTTTAATTTTATCATAGTACGATATTGCCTCTGAGTAGTTTCTTTTTTCTATGTATCCTACAAGTTTATTACTTTCACTACCTACGCTAAAATTATCAGCAGTAAACATTATAAATATTCCTATCAAAATTATGCCTAAAACAGTCAATGCAGATTTTATTATTATTTTATTGTTTCTATCTATAAATTCTACTATTTTTCCAAAAAAACCTTTCATAATCAATCTCTTACCTTCCTTTAACAGCAATATAAATGTTTTACTATTAATTATACCATATATATC
>NZ_JAWDJM010000174.1:0-17415 GCF_032465715.1 Paraclostridium sp. MRS3W1
CATTTTTATAAACTAAAGAAAACATTTTCCCAAATTGTGTATACAAAAAAATCGGAGTTAATTCAAAACATTATTTACCCAAAAGATACAATTGTAAATTTTAAATACCTTTAAAGCTTCATTTTAGCTTTGGTAGTAAAATTTATAATTGTATCTGAGCGCCTAAAGTTTTGAATCACTCCGATTTTACTACTGACCTATTTTTAAATTAGGAACAGCATTTAAACTCATATCATTAATTTTTCCATTTATAAAATTATAATATCCAGCACAACCAATCATAGCCGCATTATCTGTACATAATATAATTGATGGATACTTAACTTGTATATTTTGTTTCTTTGCCATTAAAGTTAACTTTTCTCTTAATGCAGAGTTTGCAGCAACCCCTCCCGCTAATGCAACTGTATTATATCCTTTTTCTTTAGTTGCCTTTATAGCTTTTGTTGCTAAAACTTCTACTACGGCTTCTTGGAATGATGCTGCAACATCTTCAACTATTATTTCTTCATTCTTCATTTTCTTAGCATTTAAGTAATTTAAAACTGCTGATTTTAATCCACTAAAACTAAAATCATATCCTTCATCCATACAAGCTCTTGGGAAGTCTATTGCTTTTTTATTTCCTTTTTTAGCTAATTTATCTATTATAGGTCCACCTGGATAACCTAGATTCATAGCTCTTGCAATTTTGTCAAAGGCTTCTCCTGATGCATCATCTTTAGTCTTTCCTAAAATTTCATACTTACCATAGTCTTTAACTTCTACTAAGTGCGTATGACCACCTGAAACTATTAAAGTTATAAACGGTGGCTTTAAATTTTTATCTTCTATATAATTTGCACTTACGTGTCCTTCAATATGATTAACTCCAACTAAAGGAATACCTAAAGTATAAGCTAATGCCTTAGCATATGAAAGTCCTACTAAAACAGCCCCTACTAATCCTGGTCCATGAGTAACCGCTATATGATCTATATCATCAAAAGTTACATTTGCTTCATCCAATGCTTGTTGTACTACCATTGGTATATTTTCTATATGTTTTCTCGATGCTACTTCAGGAACAACTCCTCCAAATTTTTTATGTAATTCTATTTGCGTAGAAATTATATTACTTAAAACTTCTCTTCCATTTTTTAAAATTGCACATGCTGTTTCATCACAGCTAGATTCTATAGCTAATGTTATTATATCTTTTTTCATATTACACCTCTTTTAATTGGCTCCACATTATCATTGCATCTTCTTTGTTGTCACTATAATACTCTTTTCTTATCCCTGCTAATTTAAATCCATATTTTTTATATAAATTTTGAGCTACTACATTAGATACTCTAACTTCTAATGTCATAGCAAATATGTGATTTTCTTTGCATTTTTTAACAAGATGCTTGATAAGTTCATCACCTATCTTTTTTCCTCTAAAATCGCTATGTACAGCTACATTTGTTATATGACCTTCTCCAGCTATAAACCATATACCTACGTAACCCACAATCTTTTTATCAATTTCTGCTACTAAATAATTAGCAACATCATTTTTCATCTCTTTTTCAAATTCACCTTTAGACCAGTAATGTTCAAAGCAATTCTTTTCAACTTCAAAAACTCCATCTACATCACTGCTTGTCATATCTCTTATTATTAAATTATTATTTATCATTTTCTAGCCTCTTAATTTTTTCTTCATACTGAACTTCCGCTTGAGACTTTCTTATGTACATCGGATTTATAGTATAGCAATTATGTACATCTACATCTTTTTTAAATTTAATTCCAGCTACAGCACATAAACTACTAGCTTTACTTACATTGTTAGATACAGATGCTATATAACAATTTTTAACTTCATCAAGTTTTTCTTTATATAAATTTGTAGCTTCTCCAACAATAATAAACTCTTCATTTGATTTAGATAGTTCATCTACTAATTCATCTATTGTAACTACTTTTACATCTTCTAATGTTTTGAATTCTCCATTTTCAAATCTATATTTTCCTGTGTACACTTGGTTTCTTTGCGCATCTAGTATAGGACAAATTACTCTCTCACAAAGATTCATGTTGAAGGCTAAAGATTCTAGTGAATCAACAGATATTATTGGTAGGTTTCTAACTTGTGATATAGCCTTAGCTGTAGCCATAGAAATTCTTAATCCTGTAAATGATCCTGGGCCTATGCATATAGCTATTGCATCAATATCTTTTATATTTAAATCACTTTCTTTTATCATTGATTCAATCATAACCATTAGTTTTTGTGAATGTGTTTTTTTAGTATTCACTGTGTATTCACATATTAACTTATCATCTTCTACAATACATACACTTGTTGAATGTGTAGCTGTATCTATCCCTAAAATTTTCATTACTTAGTCAGCTCCTTAACTATTTCTTCATACTTTTCTCCTTTTGGAGTCAATATCATTTCTCTTCCATTTTCTTTATAGTTCATTTCTATATATAAATATTCGTCTGGTAGTATATCCTCGATTAAATTTGCCCATTCAATTATACAAACTCCATCTCCATTTATATACTCATCAAATCCTATATCATACATTTCATCACTACTTCCAATTCTATATACATCAAAATGGTATAAAGGCATTTTCCCTTCATATTCATTTACTATTGTAAAAGTAGGACTAGTTATATAATCATCTACTTCTAAAGATTGTGCTAAGCTTTGAGTCATAGTAGTTTTTCCTGCACCTAAATCACCTATTAAGCATACTACACTTTTTGGCGTTAAAAGTTTACCTAATTTAAATCCTATATCTCTTGTTTGCTCTTCATTTTCTAAATATATTTTAATCATCTATATCATCTCCATAAGTAAGACTTGTTTATCTAAATTGTTAACGTAACAGATATTATTATATTATAACAAATTACTATTATAAAGCCTTACATTCACAAAGTTTTTATTATATACCATATATTTTACAACTTATGGTAATATTATTTATTAAAAGGGGTGATATTTTTGAATTATAAAGTTCTAACACACGATGATTTCGATGATATAGTAGATATATCTCGAAACATTTGGGATGGACATGACTATTTACCCAAAGTCTTTCATAAATGGGTTGATGATAAAGAAGGTTGTTTTATTGGATTAGTTAAAGAAGGTAAAGTTGTAGCAGTTGGTAAGTATACAGTTTTACCAGATAGACAAGGATGGCTTGAGGGACTTAGAGTACATATAGATTATAGGGGACAGCAACTTGCCCATGCTATTTCTGATATGCTATTTAATTTAGCAAGAGAAGATTTAAGAAATAATAAAATAACTAATATAGCAATGTGTACTCATATAGACACTCAAGCTAGTATAAAAATGATGGAAGCTAAGAATTTTTATTTAGCTCAAAGTTGCTTAATAGTTTTTAAAGATTATGATTTCATAAAAAAATCTAACTTAAATTTATTAGATTTTAAAGTTGAAAAATGGAATATTTCTTATGAAGAATTTAAAAATCTCGATTATTTTAAAACTTGTAATAATAAACTAACTTATGGATTTACATTTTTAAATATTTGCGAAAATATTTTTAATGATTTAGTTAAAAGTGATTCTTTATTAATAGTTAATGGTCATAGATGTATTATAAAAATGAAAGGATGTCCATCTATTATATGTATAGATAACACATTCGAAGGAATTAATGATGCTACTAATTATTCTTTGTTGAAATATAAATCAAAAGAGGCTGAAATTTATATAACAAATCCATATGATAAGCTTATAAATAAGCTTAAAGAAAATAATTTTGAATCAATGTCTAATTTTAAAAATGATTGTGTATATTATGTTTACGCTGAAAAATAAAATTAGCTTCGCTTGAGCTACTTCGTCCGTTGCTCATAAAAAAGGAGATATATCAAAATAGGTAGTGAATGATAAATATATAAGTTTTAGCGACATTTTGAAAGCATCTTTTAAGCTTTCCTGGAGCGAAACTTATATATTTATCTATGAACACCCTAGTTTTTGGTATATCTCTTTAATTAATTTATTTTTTTAATATTACCTCCATCTTTTTATAAAGAGGTAATGTAATCACTGACATTAGTATTGCTTTAACTAAGTTAAATGGAGCTATCATCCAAATAACAAAACTCTTTAAATCTACTACATTAGGATTTATTACATGTCCCATATTTACTATAGCTTCCATAGGCATTACTTTCCCATAAAAAGGTAATAACATGTAATAGTTAGTTAAACACCCTATTATTATCATAACTATTGTTCCTAAGAAAAACCCTAAAAATAATCCCTTTATATTTCTTTTGTGTCTGTATGCTAATGATAAAATCACTACATATGAACCACCAATTAATAAGTTTGCTGTTTCACCTATCCAAGCTGTTGTTGATGCTGTCATTGCTTGGAATAAATTTTTAATAAGAACTATTGTAAAACCTGCTACTGGCCCTAATGCCATACCTCCAAATATAGCAGGAACATCTGATATATCTAGTTTTAAGAAATCAGGAAATATACCTGGAATAGGTATTGCTATAAACATTAAAATATAAGAAATTGCTGCTAAAATAGCTACCTTTGTCATTGTATTTGTACTCATAGTTTTTTTATTGCTGAATATATTATCCATTTAAAAAACCTCCTAATTTTAATTTTAGGAAAAAGAAAAAGCCCAAAGAATCTCTTCGAGCTTAGTTTTTTAAGTATATTAAAACAATAATATCTTTCTTATACATATATACTAATCCTCTCTCATCCAGACTTTACTGTCGGCCTTGGAATTTCACCAAGTCATGCTACAAATGTAGCTCGCGGGCTATACCGCCGGTAGGGAATTTCACCCTGCCCCGAAGATCTTACGTGCTATTTAATTTTCCTTATATCTATATATTATTAATAAAATTTAAATATGTCAATATTAATTAAGCTTGTTTTCTATATACAACTTTTCCATCAATTATAGTATACAGTACATTACTTTGAATTTCTAAAGGATTATTATCCCATATAACTATATCTGCATCTTTACCAACTTCTATAGAACCTACCCTATTGTCTATACCTAATGTTTTTGCAGGATTTATAGTTATTGCTTCTATAGCTTTTTTAGAATCCATTCCATGTTTAACTGCTATTCCTGCACATACAGGTAAGTAGTGTAGAGGAACTACAGGATGATCTGTAGTTAGTGAAACTTGCATTCCTGCATTTGATAAAACCCCAGCTGTATCAAAAGTTAAATTTCTTAATTCTATTTTTGATCTTTCAGAAAGCGAAGGTCCTACTATAACTGGGTACGCTTCTTCTACTAAATCTTCAACTATTAAATGTCCTTCTGTACAATGATCTAATGTTAACTTTAAATTGAATTCTTTTGCAATTCTTATCGCTGTAAACATGTCATCAGCTCTATGTGCATGTACTTTAAATGGAATTTCTCTATTTAATACTGGAAGTAAACTTTCCATTTTCATATCATAATCAGGCTTTTCATTTTCATCATCTTCTTCATGTAATCTTATATCTTCTAGATACTGCTCAGCTTCTTTTAATGTTTCTCTTAACATTGCAGCAATTGCCATTCTAGTTTGTGGAGCTTTTTCTTCTTGTCCATAACAACTTTTTGGATTTTCACCAAAAGCTATTTTTGATGCCACAGGATTTTTTATTATCATCTTATCTATTCTTCTACCAACAGTCTTTATAGCGATACATTGTCCTCCCATAACATTTGCACTTCCTGGTGTACTACATGCAGATGTAATTCCACCGTTTCTAGCTTCTTCAAAACTTCTTTCCATAGGATTTATTCCATCTATAGGATTTAAATGTGGTGTTATTGGATCTGTTTCTTCATTTCCATCAGCTCCCTCAAATCCCATACCATCTTCCCATAAGCCTAAATGTGTATGAGCATCTATAAATCCAGGGAAAATTAAACTTCCATTTGCATCTATAACTTCTACATCTAATGGTGCAACTATATCTGCTCCAATTTCTATTATTTTCCCGTTTTCAATAAGTATGTCACCCTGTATAATTCCATTAGTGACTGTGTTTATAATTCCATTTTTTATAAAAAGCATTTATTCCTCCTATACTTCTTTTATATCTTTCATAGTTAAAGAAACCTTTTGTGTTTTTAAATCTATCCCTATTACTTTTACATCTATTACATCCCCTACAGTTACTACTGTCATAGGATCTTTTACAAATTTATTGCTCATTTGTGATTTATGAACTAAACCATCATTTTTTATTCCAATATCAACAAATGCTCCAAAATCTACAACATTCCTTACAGTTCCTTTTAAAATCATACCTTCTTTTATATCTTCAATTTTTAATACATCAGTTCTAAGTACAGGCTTAATACCTTCTTCTCTTGGATCTCTTCCTGGTTTTTTTATTTCAGATATAATATCCTTTAAAGTAACAATTCCTACTTCTAATTCTTCACTTAATTTGTTTATTCCGATATCTGCTATCTTAGAATCTATTTCATCTACATTTCTATTTTTCAAATCATTTAATGAGTATCCTAGTATCTCCAGTAAACTTTTACAAGTATCATAACTTTCAGGATGTACACCAGTATTGTCTAAAGGATTTTTTGAATTTGTTATTCTCATAAACCCTGCACATTGAGTAAATGCTTGTGGCCCTAATCTTTTAACTTTTTTAATTTGAGCTCTTGATGTAAAATCTCCATTTTCTTCTCTATACTCAATTATATTTTTCGCTATCGTTTTGCTGATTCCAGCTACATGTTCAAGTAATGAATATGAGGCTGTATTTAAATCTACACCTACAGAGTTTACTGCATCTTCTACAACTCCACTTAAAACTTCTTCTAATCTTTTTTTATTAAGATCATGTTGATATTGTCCTACTCCAATACTTTTAGGATCAATTTTTACTAACTCAGCTAAAGGATCTTGTAATCTCCTTGCTATAGATATAGCTCCTCTTATAGATACATTTATATCTGGATGTTCTTCATTAGCAAGCTCTGATGCTGAATATACAGATGCACCAGCTTCACTTACTATAGTGTATTGAATATTACTATTTATTTCGCCTATCATTTCAGATACAAATTGTTCTGATTCTCTCGATGCTGTACCATTACCTATAGAAATTATATCTATATTATATTTTTCTATAAGTCCTTTTAAAGTCTTCTTAGCTCCATCTACATCATTTTGAGGTTTAGTTGGATATACAGTTGTATAATCTAATAACTTACCATTCTTATCTACAACAGCTATCTTACATCCAGTTCTATATGCTGGATCAAATCCCATAACCACTTTATCCTTTACAGGAGGTTGAAGTAATAAGCTCTTAACATTTTGCCCAAAAACACTTATTGCTCTTTCATGTGCTAAATCAGTTAAATGATTTCTTATCTCTCTTTCTATCGAAGGGAATATAAGTCTTTTGTATGAATCTTCTATAGCAGAAATTATTTCTTCTTTATTTACTTGGTTGTTTTTATTAACATATATATCAACTATATGATTTATTACTTTTTCATTATTAATTTCTAATTTAACTTTTAAATATTCTTCTTTTTCTCCTCTATTTATAGCCAACACTCTATGTGGAGCTATAGTTTTCACAGATTCACTAAATTCGTAATACATATCATATACCGATTTTTCATCTTTTGAGTTTTTGCTTGATATAACGCCTTCTCTTAAAGCTAACTCTCTTATATACTTTCTTAGCTTGGCATCTTCTGAAACTAATTCTGCTATTATATCTTTAGCTCCTTTTAATGCATCTTCTTCAGAGTTTACATCTTTATCTTTATTTATATATTTCTTACATTCTAAATTTATATCTACTTTATCATTTAATATAGCTATAGCTAAATTTTCTAAACCTTTTTCTTTTGCAATAGTTGCTCTTGTTCTTTTCTTTTGTTTATATGGAGCATAAATATCTTCAACTTCTTGAAGCGTTTTAGCTAGCTTTATATTTTTTAATATTTCATCCGTTAACTTACCTTGTTCATCTATTATCCTTTGTACATCATCTTTTCTACTTTGTAAATTTCTTAAATAAACTAATTTATCATAAAAAGCTCTAAGTATAACATCACTCATTTCACCAGTCATTTCTTTTCTATATCTGGCTATAAATGGTATGGTATTTCCTTCATCTATAAGCTTTATAGTATTTTCAACTTGAGAATCTCTTAAGTTAAACTCTTCTTTTAAAATTTTATTTATATCCAATTTAAATCCCTCCTAAAAAGGGGCGTGCCTCAAAATAAATAGATAAGAATAAATACATAAGCTTTTGCAACCATTAAAGCTTTGGAAGCAAAACTTATGCATTTTTCATACTATTTTGAAACACACCCTTATGTTCTATACATTATTTACTTTAGTCATTTTTAAATATTCATTTATAAATAAATCTATATTACCGTCCATAACACTGTCAACATTTCCTATCTCAGCATTTGTTCTGTGGTCCTTTACCAACTTATATGGTTGGAATACATAAGATCTTATTTGGCTCCCCCAAGTTATTTGAGAGTATTTACCTTGTAAATCTTCTATAGTTTCCTTTTGTTCTAATTCTTTTAACTCTATAAGTTTAGCCATTAACATTCTCATAGCAGTATCTTTGTTACTGTGCTGAGATCTTTGATTCTGACACTGTACAACTACACCTGTTGGTATATGAGTTATTCTTACTGCTGAATCAGTAGTATTTATATGCTGTCCTCCAGCACCAGATGCTCTATATGTATCTATTTTCAAATCTGAAGGATTTATATCAATTTCTATACTTTCATCTAATTCTGGAATTACATCAATTGATGTAAAAGAAGTATGTCTTTTTCCAGATGGATCAAAAGGAGATATTCTTACAATTCTATGCACTCCTTTTTCACTTTTTAAATATCCATATGCATTAAGTCCTTCAATTTGTATAGTTGCACTTTTTATACCAGCTTCTGTGTCTGATTGTAAATCTAATGTTTTAACTTTAAATCCTTTATAATTAGCCCATCTATCATACATTCTCAGTAACATTTCGGCCCAATCTTGAGCATCTAATCCACCTGTACCTGCATTTATAGATAAAATCGCATTGTTTCTATCATATTCTCCACTCAATAAAGTTTTTATTTTAACTTTATCAATCTCTTTCTCAAGTGAAGTTATTGTACTTTCAACTTCTTTCTCTAATGAATCATCAGCTTCTTCTTGAGCTAACTCAAGAAGCACTTCTGCATCTTCTAAAGATGATTGTAGATGATTGTACTCATCTACAATATCTTTTAGATTTTTATTTTCTTGAAGTACACGCTGTGCTTTTTCATTATCATTCCAGAAATCTTGTTCACTCATTATTTTTTCACTTCTAATAATTCTTTCATTCAGGCTTTCTATGTCAAAGAGAAGCCCTCAATTCTTCTATATTATTAGACATCTCTTCTATTCTATGTCTATATTCTTGTACATTAAGCATATACAACCTCCAAACTATCTACCGCAACACTTTTTATATTTTTTACCACTTCCGCAAGGACATTCATCATTTCTTCCTGTTTCTTCATCTTTCTTAACAGGTTTATTTCCTTGACCTTCGTCTGCATTTGAAGATATTTTTTCTACATCTACTACTTGTTTTCTTTGTATCGGTTCTTCTATTGTAAAGTTATATAAATATCTTACAGTATCTTCTTGTATAGCTTTTGTCATATTATCAAACATGTCAAATCCTTCTAACTTATAAGCTACAACTGGGTCTTGCTGACCTATAGCTCTAAGTCCGATACCTTGACGTAATTGATCCATGGCATCTATATGATCTATCCAATAAGAGTCAACAGCTTGTAAAAGTATAACTCTCTCGATTTCTCTCATTCTTTCAGATCCAACCATATTTTCTTTTTCTTCATATATTTTTTTAGCTAAGTTATATACTGCATCTATAACTTCTTCTTTTTTCATGTTTTCAAGATTTTCAGCTTCTAAGCTGCCTTTAGGCATAAACATATGATATAAATAATCTTTGTATGCATGTAAATCAAATCCTTGATCTGTCACATATATATCATATCCATCTGCTATTATAGCCATTATCATTGTTTGCACTTGCTCTTCTAAGTCTTCTCCTTCTAATACACGTCCTCTTTGTTCGTATATTATCTCTCTTTGTTTATTCATAACATCATCATACTGAAGAACGTGCTTTCTTATACCAAAGTTTCTTCCTTCAACTTTCTTTTGAGCATTTTCTATTGATTTAGTTAACATCTTAGCTTCTATAGGTGTTTCTTCATCTAATCCTATTTTTTCAACCATTCCAGAAATTCTATCACTTCCGAATAGTCTCATAAGCTCATCTTCTAAACTTATATAGAATCTTGAACTTCCTGGGTCCCCTTGACGCCCAGCACGACCACGTAACTGATTATCAATTCTTCGAGACTCATGTCTTTCTGTACCTATTATAGCTAATCCGCCAGCTTCTCTAACTTTATTCTGCTCTTCTTCAGTTTGTAATTTATATTTTTTAAGTATTTTATCAAAATCAGACTTAGCTTTCACTATTTCATCAGTTAACTCTATACCTAAACTCTCTATATCAGCATCTACTTTGTTTATTATATCTTCAGGATATCCTATCTTCTTCATTTCTTTTTTAGTTAAGAATACAGGGTTCCCTCCTAAAACTATATCGGTACCACGACCCGCCATGTTAGTGGCGATAGTTACTGCACCTAATCTACCTGCTTGCGCTACTATCTCTGCTTCTTTATGATGGTTTTTAGCATTTAATACTTCATGCTTTACACCTTTTCTCTTTAAAAGCATAGATAGAACTTCAGATTTTTCTATAGATACTGTACCAACAAGTACTGGTTGATTATTCTTATGTCTTTCTATAATATCTTCAACGACTGCATTGAACTTTCCTAGTTCGCTCTTATAAACACAATCTGCTAAATCTTCTCTTAGTATAGGCTTATTAGTTGGAATTTGTACAACATCCATTTTATATATTGCTTTAAATTCTTCTTCTTCTGTTTTAGCTGTACCTGTCATTCCTGATAACTTATTATACATTCTAAAGTAGTTTTGGAATGTTATAGTTGCTAAAGTTTTAGATTCTCTTTGTATTCTTAATCCTTCTTTAGCTTCAATTGCTTGATGTAATCCTTCAGAATATCTTCTACCGAACATAAGTCTTCCAGTAAATTCATCAACAATAACTATTTCGCCATCTCTTACAACATAATCTACATCTAACTTCATTATTTTATGAGCTTTTAATGCTTGATTTATATGGTGGTATAACTCTATATGAGCTATATCTGTTATATTTTCAACATTAAAATAAACTTCTGCTTTTTGTATACCACTCTCAGTTAAAGAAACTGATTTTTGTTTTTCATCTATCTCATAATTATCTTCTTTTAAAGTATGTACAAATGTATTTGCATCACCGTATAGATGTGTTGATTTATCTCCAGGTCCTGATATTATAAGAGGTGTTCTAGCTTCATCGACTAATATAGAGTCGACCTCATCGACTATTGCATAGTTTAATTCTCTTTGAACCTTTTGCTCTTTATGTATAACCATATTATCTTTTAGATAATCAAATCCATATTCATTGTTTGTTCCATAAGTTATATCACATTCATACTGTTCTTTTCTTTCTTGAGGATTTTGTCCATGTACTATAACCCCAACTGTCATTCCTAAAAACTCATATATTTTACCCATTTGCTCTTTATCACGTTTTGCTAAGTAATCATTTACTGTTACAACATGTACACCTTTACCAGTTAACGCATTTAAATAAACTGGAGCTGTTGCAACTAAAGTTTTACCTTCTCCAGTTTTCATCTCAGCTATTCTTCCTTGGTGAAGAACTATTCCACCTATAAGCTGAACTCTATATTGTCTCATCCCAAGTACTCTTTTTGAAGCTTCCCTTACAACCGCGAATGCTTCTGCTAATACGTCATCTACTGTTTCCCCATTATTAAGTCTATCTTTAAAAACATTAGTCATATTTTTTAATTCACTATCTGACATTCCTTGAAACTTCGATTCTAAAGCATCTATCTCATCAACTGTTTTGCTGAATTTTTTCATTTCTCTTTTATCAGCCATATTAAATATATTATCTAAAAAACCCATATACTTATCTCTCCTCGTCCATTATATGTATAATATACATTCTACCATAAAATCTTTGCATTTTATATTTAAAAAGCTATCGATTATTATTTTTATCGATAGCTTTAATAACTAATTTAAATTCTACGCTTGTTCTATCATTCCATAACCGCCATTTTTTCTTTTGTACACTATTGATATATCATCAGTTTGAGTGTTTGTAAATATGAAAAAGTCATGTCCTAATAAATCCATTTGTAAAACTGCTTCTTCTGGACTCATTGGCTTCATATTAAATTTCTTATTTCTTTCTATTGAAATATTTATAGAATTTTCATTTTCATCATTTAACTCTTCTTCTGATAAATCTTCTATATGGCTAAATCTTATACTTTCATTTGATTGATGTTTATCTTGTACTCTTTTTTTATACTTTCTTAACTGAGTGTTTAACTTATCATATACTACATCTATAGCAGCATATAAATTTTCCTCTGTATCTTCTGCTCTTATTATAGGACCACTTATTGGTATTATAGTTACTTCTACTTTTTGTCTTGCCTTTTTAGCACTTACTGTAACTTTTACTTCTGTTTCTGGGTGAAGGTAGTAGTCTAATCTTTCTAATTTTTCTGCTACTGAATCCTTTATTGCATCTGTTAAATCCATTTGTTTCCCAGATATTGTTATATTCATAAGAACATCTCCCTTCAGGTATATATAAGTACAATAACTTATACTTATAATTTCTATGTTTAAATTCAATTTCCTTTATTTTTATTGTTAGCTTCTTGGAATCATAATATGCAAAGTAAATAAATTTATTTTTGTCGATTAATCGTAAACCTTGACCAACATGTGGATTGATTTATCATTATAACCTGTGGATAATGTGGATAAAAATGTTAATAAGTCTGTATTTATTTATTTTTACACATTCTTTACTCAATTTCTATCCACAGAACTAATGTTTATTTGTTATTAATTTGTTTATTGTTGTCATATTTTCGAATAAATTACAAAAAAATTGTATTTAAGCAAAAAAAAAGCACCTCTAAAGGTACTTTAGTAATATTTTAGCTGACCTGGTCTTTGCCCCCACACTCGCCTGCTGGAGATTTCGCTTGGGTTCGCCGCACTACTGACTCTCTCGATTTTAATATCGGCAGGTCTTACTTCTAAGCTGCACCATGATCATTAACCCCATTTTTAGGGTTAACTTACGTGGGTCCTTTCGCCTGCAACTGGCATGAACTTTCAACCACAGACCTAACACATTACTAATACATTTTAATATCTTAAGACTAATATGTCAATAACAATTTATTCTAGTTAAAAATGTACATATATAAATTTTTTTAACACCTTTAAGTTTCAATATTTTTGATATTTCATTTACAGTACTTCCCGTAGTAAATATATCATCTATAAGTAATACATTTTTATTTTTACATAAATTTATGCTCTTATAAAAACCAAATGCATTTTTTACCTCTCTCGATCTTTCTTCATTTGTTAATTTAAATAATTTAGTAGTATTCTTATTCCTGTATATAGAATCTAAAACCTTTATATTTTCTATTTTACCAAGCTTTTTTGCAATAAGTTTTGATTGGTTAAACCCTCTTTTTCTTTCCCTTTTCTTATGTAATGGAACATATAGTATGTAATCATAATTTATATTTTGAGTATCTAACTTTTCTTTCATTATCTTAGATATAATATTTGCCATAAATGTTTTATCATTATATTTAAACCCAAATACTATCTTTTTACTAGTTTCACTATATTCTATACATCCTATAGCTTTTTCAAAATAATACGTTTTATTTATACAAGACGGGCATCCATTTAATAAGTCTTCAGGATTTAATGTTTCTATAGTTTCATTTAATATAGTTTTTCCACATTTTATACATCCATCATTTATAAAATTTAGTTCATTGAAACAATCTCTACATAATGAGTATGTATTATTTTTACTAATAGATTTATTACATATAATACATTTA
The DNA here is from genome assembly GCF_032465715.1 of Paraclostridium sp. MRS3W1. NCBI lineage: Bacteria > Bacillati > Bacillota > Clostridia > Peptostreptococcales > Peptostreptococcaceae > Paraclostridium > Paraclostridium sp. MRS3W1. The sequence goes on from NZ_JAWDJM010000174.1 coordinate 14,175, forward strand.
ATATTTTCAGGATATATTATATCTAAAATTTTATAAAAAATTGATTTAATTTTTTATCAGCACCCCTTCTTTTTTTAATCTATTCAATTTTTTACTTAAATTAGAGTGTCTATCATTTATCCTATTGTTTTTTATCATAAATTCTAAGTATTTAACATCTCCAACTAAAACTACTAATTGTTTAGCTCTAGTTACTGCTGTGTAAAGTAGATTTCTATTTAATAGCATAGGCGGAGCCCAAGTTACTGGAATTACAATAGCTGGAAATTCACTTCCCTGACTTTTGTGTATTGTCGTACAAAAACTGTGATCCAGTTCATCTAACTCAGAGTATTCATAAGACACTATTTTAGTTTTATCAAATAGAACATATATAATTTTGTTTTCCTTATCTATATGATAAATATAACCTATATCTCCATTGTATATACCTTCTCCACTTTCACTCTTATCTTCATTTTCCCATTTTTTAGTATAATTATTTTTTATTTGCATAACTTTATCGCCAACTCTAAAAATCCTTTTTTGTAGTGTTTCTTCAACTTTAAACTTTTCTTCTTTATTTAAATATTTTTGTAACTCTATATTTAAATTTGTAACACCTAAATCACCCTTTCTCATAGGTGCAAGAACTTGTATATCTTGTAGCTTGTCTAAGTTATAAAATTTAGGTATCCTTTGGCTAACTAAGCCAACTATTTCTTCTAAAATTGCTTCATTTGTATCTTTTTTTATAAAGAAAAAATCTTTACCTTTAACATTTAGGTGAAGTGGCAATCCTTTGTTTATTCTATGTGCATTTACAACTATCATACTTTCCTGAGCTTGTCTAAAAATCTCATTCAATCTAACAACATTTATAACATCTGAATCAATAATGTCTTTTAAAACATTTCCAGCTCCAACAGATGGCAACTGATCACTATCTCCAACTAAAATTAATCTAGTTCCTGGTTTTATTGCTTTTAATAAGCTATACATTAAAACAATATCTACCATTGAAACTTCATCAACAATAACTACATCTGCTTTTATAGGGTCTTCTTCATCTTTTAAAAAAACCAGTTCTTCTGAATCTGTTGCATATCCCATTTCTAAAAGCCTATGAATTGTTTTCGCATCTTTATTAGAAGTCTCACTCATCCTCTTTGCTGCTCTCCCTGTAGGTGCGGCTAAAAGAACTTCTTGTTTATTATTTTCAAATACTTTTATTATAGTATTTATAGTCGTCGTCTTTCCTGTTCCGGGACCTCCAGTAATAACTACTAATCCACCTTCAACAGCTTCTTTTACTGCTAATACTTGATTTGTGGCTAACTTTATATCAGTTTCTTTTTCTATTTTTTCTATTTCTTCATCTATATCTATATTTAATTCTTTAAATTGAGATTGAGATAATTTTATGATTTGCTTACAAACTCCATTCTCAGATAGATAATATGGTATTAGATATATGTGCTCTTCATCTCCAAAATTTCTTTCAATATGAATTTTTTGATCATAAGCTAAGCTTAAAATTGAATCTGAAATATATTCATTATCTACCCCTAACAACTTGCTAGCTTCATCTATTAAGATATCCTTGGGTAAATATGTATGACCACTTCCTAAAGATTGATTTAATGTGTATAAGATACCTTGCATTATTCTATCTTTAGAAAATTTATCTATTCCTAAATTTGACGCTATTTTATCTGCTACTTTAAATCCTACTCCTCTTATATCTTCTGCTAACTTATATGGGTTTTTAGTTATTATATCTATTGCTTTATTCTTATATCTTTTATATATCTTTAAACAAAAATTAGGAGTTATTCCATAAGGAGATAAATGCATTATTATATTTCTTAATTCTCTATTTTCTTCATAACTTTTAGCTATCTGCTCAATTTTTTTGCTCCCTATACCCTCAACTTCTGAAAGCCTATGTGGAGAATTTTGAATAATATCCAAGGTATCTACTCCAAACTTTTCTATTATCCTCTTTGCCATCTTTTCTCCTATCCCTTTTATTACTCCAGAGGATAAGTATACATATATACCTTCTATAGATGATGGTGTCACTGGCAGAAATGAGTTAACCTCAAATTGAGTTCCATAAGTTTTATGATTTATCCACTTACCTTCAACTTCTATACTCTCTCCAACTGTTAAAGTAGGCATACATCCAACTATAACTATATCGTTATTTTCATTTGATAAATGAGCTATAACATATCCATTATCTTCATTTTTAAATATAATATCACTTACCATTCCTTCAATCTTTTCCATAAATAATCTCCTATAAAAATTCGATTCTCTTTAACAACTATGTATGTAAGTTTTTGCTCTCAAAAATAATATATTGATTTAAGTAATCTCACTGAATCATTAATAATTCTTTCCTATATATAATTTCCTTAAGCATAAAAATGCTAATTTTAGCGTTTACATAATTTACTATTATTATACAGCTAAATTTATATAAAAAAAATAGAAGACTGTAAATCTACAGTCTTCTTATTTACTAATATAAATATTTATTATAATCCAGCTTGCTCTCTTAAAGCTTCAGCTTTATTAGTTCTTTCCCATGGTAAATCTAAATCAGTTCTACCAAAGTGTCCATAAGCTGCAACATTTTTGTACATAGGCTTTCTTAAGTCTAAGTCTCTTATTATTGCTCCTGGTCTTAAATCAAAGTTCTTGTTAACTAAATCAACAAGTAATTCTTCACTTACTTTTCCAGTTCCAAATGTATCTATGAATACAGATAATGGTCTAGCAACTCCGATAGCATAAGCTAACTCTATTTCACATTTATCTGCAAGTCCTGCTGCTACTATATTTTTAGCAACGTATCTTGCAGCATATGCTGCTGATCTATCAACTTTTGTAGGATCTTTTCCTGAGAAAGCTCCTCCTCCATGTCTTGAGTATCCACCGTAAGTATCTATTATTATCTTTCTTCCAGTAAGACCTGTATCTCCTTGAGGTCCTCCTATAACGAATCTTCCAGTTGGATTTATATATATTTTAGTTTCTTCATCTAAAAGAGCTTCTGGTATAACAACTTTTATAACTTTTTCTATTAAATCTTTTCTTATTGTCTCAGTACTTACTGTTTCACAATGTTGAGTAGATATTAATACTGTATGAACTCTAACTGCTTTATTTCCATCATATTCAACAGTAACTTGAGTCTTTCCATCTGGTCTTAAGTATTCTAATTCTCCACTTTTTCTAACTTCTGTTAATC
>NZ_JAWDJM010000175.1:0-54130 GCF_032465715.1 Paraclostridium sp. MRS3W1
ATATATGCTTTTTATTACCTTATTTGATTTTTCTATAGATTCATGTAAATCCAATTCTAAATTTTTTAATAAAATATTCACTCTTTTATTTTCATTTTCTATGCATTCATTTTTTTCAATTAAATTTAATTGATTTTTTATTAATTGAATAGTTTGATTAAGCTGTTTATCTGTAATTTTCTTAAAATTATATCTAGTAAAAGCAAAGTATAGAAATAATATAATAGCTGCTGAGAATACTAATGCTAATATTCTTTTTGGCATTTGTTCTATAGCTACAGGTGCATAAAGCAATAACACATAAAGCATCATAAAAGCATTACTTTTAGATCCCCTTACTTCACTACTTCCTATATAATAAACTGAAAAACTTAATACAAATGTAGTAATTACTGCATAAATTGAGTTGTAATTTGCAATATAAGCACAGCACCCTATGATTATCTGTGCTACACTCAATTTTAAAAATGTACGAGGTATATTATTTGTGTGATTTTCACGAAGCATAGTTATAGCTATCGTAATCGAACCAATACCAATTAGTACATTATCTTTACCAAACATATAAAATGACATTATTGATATTATAGCTATTAAAAATACAGCTATATTCATTAATTGTTTTTTCATCTTAAATTCCATCCTATATTTTAAATTTTATAAAATATTACTTATTCTATGTATTTTTGAATTTATATTCATTTATACCCATTGTGTGTAATAATCATTCTAAATTATTTACACAATAATAAGTATATATTACTTTGTTGCTTGTAAAACTATTTTATATGCTATAAAATTAGTAAAAATAAATCTAGTTAATAAGGGAGTATATGAATATGAGTATAGAAAACAGAAAATTAGATAAAATATTAGATTTTAACAAAGCTTTTATTGAAAATAAAGAGTATGAAAAATATGAAACATCTAAAGATCCCGATAAAAAAATAGTTATATTATCTTGTATGGACACAAGACTTACAGATTTGCTTCCAAAGGCTATGAACTTAAAAAATGGAGATGCTAAAATAATAAAAAATGCAGGCGCTACTGTTTTACATCCTTTTGGAAGTATAATGAGAAGTATTATAGTTGCTATTTACGAATTTGAAGTCGATGAAGTTCTTATAGTAGGTCATGAAGGATGTGGCATGTGTAATCTAAATACAGAAAATCTTATAAATAAAATTATAAATAAGGGTGTATCAATTGAGACAATAAATACTCTTTCTAACTCAGGAATTGACGTGAAAAAATGGCTTCATGGATTCGAGTCTGTAGAAGACTCTATAATAGATAGTGTTAAAATGGTTAAAAAGCATCCTTTAACACCTAAGGACATGATAGTTCATGGTTTAGTTATGTCTCCTAGTACAGGTGAACTATCGATAGTTGTAGACGGTTATAAAAACAAATAGGTATATCAGATTATTAGATTTTTTACCATTTACAAATTTTAACATTAGGAATATAATAAAAGTGTTCATTATATTTTTAATACATGAACATTGTGTGATATATAAAATATCATACTCCTGACTTTGTTTTATTTTATTTGTTTGTTAAAAATATCTTATATAGGTCTTTCTATATAAGAAAAAAAGAAGACATCTTTTAGGTGTCTTCTTTTTTTAAAGTATTACTTGAGTTATGTTTCCACTGCTATCTTCAACACTTATTATATCTAAATCTTTAAAGTTTCTTGAAAGCCACTTGATTTCCTTCATAGCTAAACTCACCTCTTGTGATGACAAATTTCCTATAAAGTACTCTTCTCTTTCTTTTTCATATTGTTTGTCTGAAAGCCAATTTCTAATAAATGTAAATGCAAAAGTATTAGGTATGTTACTCATACTTGCTCTTTTTGATTTTGCAGGCTTTGAAACTATCCTCATATATACCTCCATATTAAATAAAGCTTTTAATAAATTATATTTATTAAAAGCTATTAATATCACTTTATTATTTTAATTATATATCTTCTATATGCGTACATTTACCTCTACCATTTTCCTTTGATATATATAATGCTTTATCTGCTAAATTTATAGCATTTCTTATATCTTTATTTGAATATATTGTTGAAATACCTATACTTAGACTAATATAATTACTTACTTTTGAATATTCATGCTTTATCTTTTTATCTGAAATATTTTTAAGTATTCTTTCTGCAAAAAACATAGATTCCTTTTTTACAGTATTTTTAAGAACAATGCAAAATTCTTCTCCTCCATATCTAAATATCATATCGCTTTTTCTACAACTGCTTTTTAAAACTTCTGATATAGATTTTAAAACTTCATCTCCACGCTGATGACCATAATTATCATTATATAATTTAAAATAGTCTACATCTATCATAAATACTGATATTGGAACATCTTTAATTTTTACATTTTTTTTATATAGTTCTAAATATCGTCTATTATAAACATTACACAACGGGTCTTTCATCGATTCATATCTAGATTTTTTCATCTTTTTATATACTAGTATAATAATTCCAATTAAAAACAAATTGCTTATTATTATTAATGTGATAGTTTTTTTCATAATACTTATGTCTTCTTCTTCTTTTATCTTGTTATTCAAATGAAATTCATATTGCTCATTATTTATTTTTGACATGTCCAATTCATTTTCATAAAATTTTTGTATTAATTTATCATATTCATTATGATATTTTAACTTTTTATAAATTTCTATCCTTTCCTTTATAGAAAATTGACATATATATATGTCCCCTTCTTTTTTACCATACTCCTCTAATTCCTCAAAGTACTCAATAGTCTTATCAATATCTCTAGTTTTCTTAAAATACAATGCATATGCCCTAGTCTTTAACATTTTACTTTCAGTGTATTGGACAATTTTATTTCCCTTTTCTAGTTTATCTATTTTTTTAAAATAAAAATCAATTTTACTAAAATCTTTTTTATTTAATTCTTTTATTATTAAGTCTGAGTAATACATTATTAATAAATCATCTTTATGAGATTTAGGTAAATAGTCAATAAATGGCTCAATTTTAGATAAAATTATACTGTATTCATCCATACTTCCAACTTGAAAGTAAATTTCTGCTAAGTTTAATAATGCATAAGTTTTTATTCTAGCATTTTCAGTTTTATTTTCATTAAATGAATTTATTATTTTTATAAGAGATTCCGCACTTTTTATGTATTCCCCCATGTGCCTGTATGCTATAGAGGAATTTATCTCAACTTTATACTTATTTTCTTTACTTACATATTTTTCAGCTTTTTCATACATAAGTATTGCACTTACAGTCTCTCCTTGAAATGTATTTATAATTCCAAGATAATTATATAAATTAAATTTATCTGACTTATCTAATCTATTAAATATTTTTTTATTTTTTTCAATTTGTTCTAATTTTTTTTCAGCTAAATCATAATCTCCATCTTGTATAAGGGCATTTGCCTCTTGAATTTTTATTTTTTCTTCTTGCTTAAAATTATTTAAATTATTTAATTTTAATATAAAAATTAATAAAATTACTGCAAATGCAAATACTATTACATAATTTTCTTTAATTTTAAAATTCATAAATCACCCCATAGATCCTTTATTTGATCACTTTTGTTCATATAAAAACTTTATATCTATAGCATATGTATTTATAACTTCCTATAACTGTATTATGTTAAAGTTAACATATATTATTATATCTTATTAATTTACGCTATATTTGTAAATTTACGAATATATTAAATTTATTTTAAATATTATTTAATATAGTTTTTAAGCTATAAAAAAATTTTAGGGGGAAACTTATGTTAGAAGTATTTAAAAGAGATTTAAGTCAAAATAATAAAAAGCTTAGAAAATCTGGTTACATTTTAGGATTAATTTATGGTACTAATCTTGATAAAGACATCCCTATTCAAATACCTAAAACTCCATTTTTAAGATTTGCAGAAGATAATATCGATCTTAGTGTTGATTTACTATTAGATGGCGAATTTAAAAAATGTATAATAACTGAAATCCAATCTCAACCTGCATTTGAAGGGTATACACATATAAATTTTAAATGTATCGAATAAAAGGAAAAAGACTATCTTATTAGATAGTCTTTTTCCTTTTATTCGATACATTTAAGTAATAAATTACATTAGTGACTGCTCTTTTCCACAAGCTTTACATCTTCTCATTTCAACTATACACTCTTCGTTATTTTCATTGATATTTTGGTATGTTACTATAGTATGCTTTCTTTCTTTTTCACAGTTATCACAAAAAACTGATTCTTTTAACTTTCTAGTTTTTAAAATTTCCATCTAAATAAACACCCTTTCCTCAATAAATTTAACTCTATCTACCATTATTGTTATAAGTGTGGTTATTTATACATAATAAGTAAAATTAACATAAATGTATATTTCCTAAAGCTCATTTCTAACTATATAATTATATATAGCTCCTATCTGCCCTGAATCATTAAAAAACTTACAAGGTCCAATATTCCATTTTTTATATAAATTCTCAATTTTTCCAGTTTCTTTTATAAGTTCTATAGAAAGTCTTTTCATTTCAGATTTCAAATCTTCTATAAAAATAGGTTGATTGCTTATTCCCCCTCCAATAAGAATTTTTTCTGGATCAACTATAAACCCCACATTGTAAATACAAATTGCTACTCTTCTTATCCACATTTTATATAATTCTAAAACTTCATTATCCTTATTCTGAATCATATCAAATACAGATACTCCGTCTAAACTTTTAGAGTTTATTCCCTTTTTATTAGCTATTTCTCTAACGAATGATACAGTTGAACTTGTTTTATTCAAAGTTTTCAGCCTATATTTCTCATGTATATTGTCTAAAATCATATATCCAAATTCTCCTGAGAAATAATTATTTCCACTTACCAATCCATTGTTTATGTACAAAGCTCCACCTATTCCAGTACCTAATGTAATACATACAAAATTACTACATTCAGTTGCATTTCCAATCCATTTTTCAGCTAATAGTGCACAGTTTGCATCATTCTCTACTTCTACTGTTTTGCCTAACTCTTTTTCTAAAATATATTTTATATTTATCTTATCTAAAATCCGTATAGATCCTCCATCTTGGATATATCCATTGTTGGGATTTACGCACCCTGGTAAACTAAGACCTACTCCATCTACAGGTCCACATTCATCCATTATTGATTTTATTGATTTTATAAATTTTGACATATCGTACTTAGGTGTTCTTATTTTACTTTTACCTTTTTTTACTTCATTACCATATTTATCATAAACTCCATACTTTATAGAAGTTCCTCCAACATCTATCCCTAAATAAGTGTTCAACTATATCACCTCCCAATTAAAATAATACTTTTTATACAATTAATTTTATCATAATTTTTTCCCAATATATGTAATATGATTTTAAAAAAATACTTTTATACTGTATACTGATTGTATAATTATAAATTTATGAAAGGAGTTGTAATTTTATGAAAAATCTCAAATTTAAAAATCAAATTTTACTCTCAACTTATATAATAATTTTATCTTTTTTACTTTTAAATATAAAGTCTGTTGGAAATATGTTTCTTCAACTAATTTCTATATCAAAACCTTTTATAATAGGTATAGCAATAGCATTTTTAATAAATATTCCTATGAAGTTTTTTGAAAGGAAAATTATAGAACCCTATTTAAAAAAGACAAAATTAAAAAATCCAAAAACTTTAGCCAGAGCATTATCTCTTTTAGTTACTTTACTTATTTTATTTGTATTAGTGAACTCATTTGTAAACTTTGTGATTCCTCAATTAGGTAAAAGTACTTCTAGTTTAATAAGTGCGGTCCCTCAGTATATAGATTCACTAGAATCTTATGTTACAAATTATTTTTCACATATAAATATTCCAGATAGTATTCATGCTAATATCTTATCTGGATTAGATAAAGTTTCAAGTTTTGTAATTAAATTTGCAAACTATTTTATCTCAAATATATTAGGATTTACAGTTGGTGTTACATCTGCTATAACTAATTTTGTTATAGGATTTATAATTGCAATTTATATACTTTTAAGTAAAGAAAAACTTTTGCTTCAATGTAAAAAATTCACTTTCGCTTTTTTAGACGAAAAATATGCAAATAAGTTAGTAGAAATTTCTCATTTAGTAGAATTTAAATTCTCAAAATTTATAGCTGGGCAATGTATGGATGGTGCTATATTAGGTATTTTATGTTTCATAGGTATGACTATATTTAGTATGCCTTATGCATTGCTTGTTAGTACTATAGTGGCGATAGCTGCGTTAATACCTATATTCGGAACATTTATAGGAACTGCACTTTCAGTTTTTATCATATTTATGGTTAACCCTATAACGGCATTATATTATTTAATAATGATGCTTGTAATTCAGCAAATTGAAGGTAACTTAATATATCCATTTGTTGTAGGTAACTCTATAGGACTATCCTCATTTTGGATATTAGTACCTATATTTGTAGGTTCTTCTATGTTCGGTGTTTTAGGTATTTTAATAGGAGTTCCTCTTTTTAGTGTAATTTATACTCTATTATCTAGATATGTAAATAAAAGAATAAAAGAAAAGAATATTAATCTATAAAAAAAAGATGACTAAATGTCATCTTTTTTTATGCTGCTAAAATTTCTTTTAATGCATCATATGAAAAATCTATTATTTCTGAACAGCTAACTTTATTTTTCTTTAGGTCTAAACATATCTCACTATTATATTTATCTCTAACTCTATTCATTAATTCTCTTGAGTAAGCTCTGGCATCGTTTGATTGAGAGTTATCTTCTCTACCCTTTATATATCCTAATACTAATACAGCCGCATTTACAGCTCCACATAAACTTCCAACTGTAACTCCTGTTCCCATTCCGCTTCCTAACGCAACTGGAATATCAGTATTATGTTCTTCATTATATGATTTTATTATAGCTTCTGCACATGTATATCCTTGTTTATGATATTCTGATGGTTTTGTCATTTTATTATCCTCCAATTTCCTCTATTATTTAAATAATCAATGTTATAATCTTTTCAAATTAACTTTTCTTAAATAATATTACCCTATTTAAAATAAATTATATGTGATAATATCACATTAATAGTTTATATCTGAATAATAATTTTACCATATTTTAGGTAAATTGTCTTTTCTAACCTATATGAGATTTCTACCTTTGAATAGTTTCCAGCTCATCTATTATCTTATTTACTATAGGCTCAAACACCAATTTAAGATTATTTTCTTCATCTGCTGTATTTCCATCACTTAAATTACTTACACTATTTAACATAGGTAATTCTGCTAGCAATTTTAAATTCATTTCCTTTAAGAATTTATCAGTATTTTCTCCATTAAATAATCTTATTTTTTTATCACAGTCAGGGCAAGTTATATAACTCATATTCTCAATAACCCCTAGTATATTAATATCCATTTTTCTAGCCATGTTTACAGCTTTTGAAACTATCATAGAAACAAGATTTTGTGGCACCGAAACCATAACTACTCCGCTTATCGGAATTGAGTTCATTACAGTTAAAGCAACATCTCCTGTACCTGGCGGCATATCAATTACTAGATAATCAAGTTCTCCCCAAAGAACATCTTTCCAAAATTGTTCAACAACCCCTGAAATCATAGGTCCTCTCCATATAACAGGATCACCTTCATTTTCCATAAGAAAATTTAATGACATAACTTTTATCCCATCATTTGTGTTAACCGGTAAAATCATATCTTCTGACATAATTGCTTTTTTCCCACTAACTCCAAGCAATCTAGGAATACTAGGCCCTGTTATATCTGCATCTAAAACCCCTACTTTATATCCTAATTGATTTAACTGTTTTGCTATAATTGCTGAAATAGAAGACTTTCCTACACCTCCTTTTCCACTCATAACCCCAATAATTTTTTTTACATTGTTCAAATTATTATTTTTAACTCCACAATTGTTTTTGTCTTTTGTACATCCGTTATTAGATGGACATGTTTTGCACATTGACATAATTTCATCCCCTTACACATAATTGGCATTTGCTAATTTAATTTTACTTATATTTTTATTTATTGTCAAATGCCAATTACAATTCATCCCTTATACACAAAAAAGAAAAATACAAATTTTAAATTTTTATATTTTCCTTTTCAAATTTTTATATTTTATATTTAATTTTTCTAAACTTTATATTTTAATATTATTATTAACTAATATAAAATAAATTGTTACACAATAAACATTTAAGATAATTCTAGTTTTTGTTTTTTGCTATAAACCATTTGTTCGATATTGCATTTTCTAATCTTAGGCATAGACCAGTCCATGTTTTGTCTTCCATATTTAAAGGTTTGTTTCTAACGTTAAATTCAAGTATGCTATTTATCATTTTATCTATTTCAATACCCAAATTCTTCTCAAATTCAGGAAGTTCATTCTCAAAAGGTTCAGCAATTTTTCTCATTTCAGGTAAATTTATATATTTAATTTTACCTGATGTATTTATATATTCTCCAATCCATTCACTAACCCCCGGTATATCGGTAGTTATAACAGTACACCCACTTGCTAAAGCTTCTATAACTACTAGAGGTAACCCTTCAAAAAATGATGGAAGCATAAATATATGAGTTTTTCTAAGTATTTCTGCTAATTCATTTTGTTTTACTTTTCCTAAAAACTTTATATCAAATTTACTTTCTTCACTAAGCTTTTTAATATAATTAAATTCTTTCTCATTACTTCCATCCCCAACTATATTTATTTTTATAATATCTTTTTTATAACTTATATAATTTAGTGATTTTATTAAAGACTCCATACCTTTTAATCTACAAATTTTACCTGCAAAAGTAATATTGATAATATCATTATCTATTTCTTTATCAAAAAATATATTTTCATCATACCCACTTCCAAGGGTATATACTTTATCTTCACTTAGATTAAATATATCTTCAATCTCTTTCTTTTGCTCATTGTGCAACGAAAATATCATATCTAAGTTACATATATTATTTTTTATATAACTACTTTTTAATTCATTGCTTTGAAATTGCTTTAAACATGTTCCATGACAAATTCCTACTACAGGTATATCCTTGATAATTTCCCTTACAAATGCAGTTATTAAATATAAATGATGACATATTACTAAATCAGGTTTTATATCTTTAATAGCTTCGTCTATCCTTTTTTTAAATGCATCCTTTAATTTTAATACCATATCTTCACTCATATTTTTATATAAAGTACTATTATATGGCATGACATCATTCATCCCTACAACGCTAAAAGGGACCTCTTTTGTATTATAAGTTATAGGGTAAAATTTTATATCTTCCCCAAAACATTCTTTTGGGTCATCAACATCTATTCCTGCTATTACCCCTTGATTATATCCCATCTTTTTAAACCCTTTTATCATTCCACTCATGTAAATACCACTACCTGTGCTATTTGGTTTTTGTGTTATTATATGTAGTATTTTCATAGTTCTCCCTTCAATTATTAACTAAAATCTATATCTAAATATATACAAGAAGAATCATCATTTACTTTAAATCTTGGAAATCTAGTTGTTGAAAAATCTTCTGATTCTATATTTCTAAGTTTAGAGTAAATTTCTCCTGCTCCATATTTTTCTACCTCATTTATTAAGTTTTCCTCTTCTATAGTTTTATATCTATCACTAATACATGAAAATCCATCACTTGTAAGCATTATTTTTATATTATCATTTATATCTATAAATCCATTTATAGCATTATCTATAGCATTTTCATCAAAATCTAATATCCAATATCCATCTTTTGTATTTTTTTTCAATCTATTGCTTATTATTGTACTCATCACACTATTTTTTATTTCTTCAAACGTAAGCCTGTCTAAATTAGGGAGTTTTTCCATTTCATCATAAACCCTTTTATCTAAAACACATAAAGTTCTATCTTTTATTACAGAGTTTTCATTTCCTAATTTAAAATAAAATGTACAATCTCCAAGTAAAAAATACTCTAGTTTATTATTATAAAATTTTATAACTGCAATAGAACTGGATGGAGTATCTAACCTTTCAATATCATTCTTATCAACTTTTTTATAATATTCATCGCTTATGCATTTAACTCCATTAAACATCAATTCTTTTAAAGTTATTTCATTATGTATGTTTTTGTGTAAGTAATTATTCCACCAGTTTACATACCAATTTGCATCGCTTTTGCATGAAATTAGGTTTTTATTATTTAGCCCAGTAGCTCCATCTAAAACCCACGCTCCAAATGGATTAAATCCTATTATATCTTCATTGTATTTTGCACTTCCTTGATAACATAAAGTGTCACAAACCTTTATTTCCATATCATACCCTCCGCGTATGGCATATATATATTACCATATTAATTTTGAAAAACTTGTCGAAAATTATATAAAAATTTCGCTTTATATATGTATATACACTAATACCCAAATATCTTACTTTACTTAAGTTTATTCTCCATTAATCGATAAATTTCCTCTATATATTTTTTAGACACTTCTTTACATTCATAACATAGCATATTCATTCAACATCATTTTAGTAAAAATCATTTATTTAAACAAAAAAGGTACCTCAAAATAAGTACTATAATGTTTACTTTGAGATACCTTATATATTTTTATTTAAAATATTTAACTCCACTTTCAAAAATCTTTTGATCTTTTTCACCTAGGATGTTTTTAACAACTTGGTCTCCAATTCTTTCTGAATGACCCATTTTTCCAAATACTCTTCCATCTAAACTTGTTATACCTTCAACTGCATATGTTGATCCATTTGGATTAAACTCTATATCATAAGTTGCTTTTCCTTCAAAATCTACATACTGAGTTGCAATTTGTCCATTTTGTATTAATTTTCTCATTACATCTTCACTGGCTACAAACCTTCCTTCACCGTGTGAGACTGCTATACTGTGAATGTCACCAACTTCTGTATCATACAACCAAGGAGATTTATTAGATGCAATTCTTGTATTAACCATTTTAGCTTGATGTCTTCCTATCTTATTATAAGTTAGAGTTGGGCAGCTTTCATCTATATCTCTTATTTCTCCATAAGGCACTAATCCTAATTTTATAAGAGCTTGGAACCCATTACATATACCTAACATTAATCCATCCTGATTGTTTAAAAATTCATTTATAGCTTCAGCAATTTTAGGATTTCTAAATACAGTTGCAATAAATTTACCTGATCCATCTGGCTCATCTCCTGCACTGAATCCACCTGGTAACATTATTATTTGAGATGATTTAATTTCTTCTACCATAGTATCTATAGAGCTTTCTATATCTTTATAAGTTAAGTTTTTAAATACTTTAACTGATGTTTTAGCTCCTGCTTTTTCAAATGCTCTTGCTGAATCATATTCACAATTAGTTCCAGGGAAAGCTGGTATAAATACTTTGGGTTTAGCTAAGCTTATAACACTATTTCTTCTTTCTTCAGTGCTTAAAAAGTTTATAGTTTCTATTTTTTCTTTTATTTCTTCAGTTTTAACAGGGAATATACTTTCTAAAACACCGTTATATTTATCATATAAATAATCTATATCTATGCTTTCATCTTCTATAATTATATTTTTTTCTTCTATAGTGTTTCCTAATATTTGATAATTGTATCCATCTAACTCTTTCAATAACTCGTTTACATCTATATCATTTCCTTTTAATTCAAGAATCATATTTCCATAAGATGCATTAAATAACAAATGATCATTTATATTATTTTCATTATTAAATTTAAATCCAATCTTATTTCCAAAGCTCATTTTACTTATAGCTTCACTTACCCCTCCATAACCTACTGAATATGCAGAAAGTACCTTTCTATTTTCTATAAGCTCTGTTATTTTTGAAAGATTTTTCTTTAATTCTTCAAAATCTATAACTTTATTTTCTAACACATTTGTTAATAACATTATTACTGTTGAACCTGGTTTTTTAAATTCTGGGGATAACACTTGTTTTGCATCCACAGTATCAACAGCAAATGAAACTAGTGTTGGAGGGACATCTATGTCTTTAAAAGTTCCTGACATACTGTCTTTTCCACCTATTGCAGGTATTTGTAATTTATTTTGAGCGTAATATGCACCAAGCAATGCTGAAAATGGTTTCCCCCACTTATATTCACTTATCCCCAGTTTTTCAAAATATTCTTGTAGAGTAAGTCTTATAGTGCTAAAGTTACCCCCAATAGCCACAACTTTACACACAGATTCTACAACTGCATAAAGCGCACCATGGAATGGACTTTCTTTTCCTATCTTCGGATTATATCCATATGTCATTATTGTAGATGTATTAGTCTCTCCATTTAAAACAGGTATTTTGGCAACCATACCTTGAGCTGGAGTAGCTTGATACTTACCTCCAAATGGCATCAACACAGTATTTGCTCCTATAGTATTATCAAATTTTTCAACAAGACCTTTTTGTGAGCAAACATTTAAATCAGTAATGTTATTTATAAATTTATCCTTTAAACTCAATTCACTACTTATTGCTATTTCTAAATTTTCTTCTGTCTTATATAAAGACATTTCTTCAACATTTCTTACTTTTATATTTATTTTTTGTTTTACTCCATTCGTTTCTATAAAATCTCTAGACATGTCTACTATAGCTGTTCCATTCCAATACATTCTAACTCTTCCGCTATCAGTTACATTCGCAACATGAGTAGCTTCTAAGTTTTCCTCTATAGCCATTTCTATAAACTTATCTATATTTTCTTTTTTTATTGCTACAGCCATACGCTCTTGAGACTCAGATATAGCTAACTCTGTTCCATCTAATCCGTCATATTTTTTAGGCACTAGATCTAAGTTTATATCTATACTTTCTGCTATCTCTCCAATTGCTACACAAACTCCACCAGCTCCAAAGTCATTACATCTTTTTATCATTTGTGCAACTTCTTTGTTTCTAAAAAATCTTTGTATTTTTCTTTCATTTGGTGCATCACCTTTTTGAACTTCTGCACTACATGTTTGTAAAGATTTTTCGCTGTGTTCTTTTGATGATCCTGTAGCTCCTCCGCATCCATCTCTTCCAGTTTTTCCACCTAATAATATTACAGCGTCTCCATTTTTAGGAGTTTCTCTTATTACATTTTCTTTTGGCGCTGCTGCAATCACAGCCCCGATTTCCATTCTTTTAGCTACGAAATTCTCATCATAAATTTCTGCTACTTGACCTGTTGTAAGTCCAATTTGATTTCCATAAGAGCTATACCCATTAGCTGCTTCTGTGGTTATTTTCTTTTGCATTAACTTTCCTGGCAATGTATCTTTTAATGATGTTCTTGGATCTGCACTTCCACTTACTCTCATAGCTTGATAAACATAACTTCTACCTGATAAAGGATCTCTTATAGCGCCTCCTAAACAAGTAGCTGCTCCTCCAAAGGGCTCTATTTCTGTAGGATGGTTGTGTGTTTCATTTTTAAACATCACTAAATATTCTTCTTTTTTTCCATCTATATCAACATCAACATTTATACTACAAGCATTTATCTCTTCACTTACATCTAAGTCTTCTAATTTGCCACATTTTCTTAATTCCTTCATAGCAATTGTTGCTATATCCATTAAACAAATATCTCTATCTGTTTTTCCATATACATAATCCCTTGATTGTAAGTACATATCATATGCTTCTTTTACAACATTAGTGTACTTGCCTTCTTCTATAACTACATCCTCTATTTTAGTCATGAATGTAGTATGTCTACAGTGATCTGACCAATAAGTATCTAATACCTTTATTTCGGTTATAGTTGGATTTCTTTTTTCTATATTTTTAAAGTACATTTGCACATGCTTTAAATCTTCAAATGTCATAGCAAGTCCTATAGAATCCATGAATTCCATTAAATCCTCATCACTTAAGCTTATAAATTTATCTATAGTTTCTACACTTGTAGGTATTTCAGTTTGTATTTTTAATGTTTCAGGTTTTTCTAAGTCAGCTTCTCTACTATCTACTTGGTTTATGCAATATGATTTTATTTGTTTAAGATCTTTATCTGTTATATCTCCACTGATTATTACTAGCTTTGAAGTATTTATTATAGGTCTTTCACCTTCATTTATAATTTGAATACATTGAGCTGCCCAATCAGCTCTTTGATCATATTGTCCTGGTAAATATTCTATTGCAAATACTTTATCATCTATATTTATGTTTACTTCCTCTTGATATACATTATCTGTATTAGGCTCAGAGAATATATTTCTAACTGCTTTTTCATATACAGATTCTTCTATTCCTTCTATATCATATCTATTTAAAAGTCTTAGACTTTTTATTCCATCTATATGCAAACTCTCTTCTATTTCACATTTTAGATGTTTTGCTTCTAAGTCAAATCCTTGTTTTTTCTCAACTAATATTCTTTTTACAGTAGATTTCAAACTATTACTAGTAGTCATAGTATACCCCCATAATTTTTTATTTAAGTATATTTATACTAATTTGATAATACTCCAATGTCAGTTCTGTAATGCATTCCTTCAAATTTTATCTTTTCTATGTTTTCATAAACTTTTTTACTAGCTTCTTCAAGTGAGTTTCCTTTTGCGCTAATTCCTATAACTCGCCCACCATTAGTAACTAATTTATTATTTATTATTTTAGTTCCACTATGGAATATAACTATATCTTCATCCACTTTATCAAGGCCTGTTATAACCTTACCTTTTTCGTAACTTTCAGGATAACCACCTGATGTTAACATCACACATACTGCATTTTTTTCATCATACTTTATATGAATTTCATTTAGTCTATTTTCTAAAATAGCTTCTATTATTTCAATTAAATCTGTTTCCAATCTTAAAAGTACTGATTGTGTTTCAGGATCGCCAAATCTAACATTATATTCTAATACCTTTGGTCCATCCTCTGTTATCATTAGTCCTATAAATAAAATACCTTTATAGTCTAAGTTATCATCTTTAAATCCTTTTAATGTCTTATCTAAAACTTCTTTTTTTACTATATGAGATAATTGCTCATCGTATATATTACTTGGAGAGAATGTCCCCATTCCTCCTGTGTTAGGTCCTTCTTCATTGTTATAGACTTTTTTATGATCTTTAGCACTTTCCATAGGTACTATAGTATTATTGTCAACAAACGCTAGTATAGATGTCTCTATTCCTTTTAAAAACTCTTCAATAACTATTTTTTCTCCAGCTATCCCAAATTTTTTGTTACTCATCATTTCTCTTAAAGCTTTTATACCTTCTTCTTTATCCTTTGCTATTACAACACCTTTACCTGCCGCTAAACCATCTGCTTTTATAACTACCGGATATCCAAATGAATCAATTTCATTTATAGCTTCATCTAAGTCCATGTATTCTTTATATTTTGCAGTTGGAATATCATGTTTGATCATAAACTCTTTTGAAAAAGCTTTACTACCTTCTAACATTGAGCACTTTTTATTCGGCCCAAATATCCTTAAGTTTTCTTTTTCAAACTTATCTACTATTCCATCTACTAATGGAACTTCTGGTCCAACTATAGTTAAATCAATTTTATTTTCTTTAGCAAATTTATATAAATTATCAATATCATTATCTTTTATACTTAAACACTGAGCTATTTCACTTATTCCTGCATTACCAGGAGCACAATAAATCTCGTTACCCTTTTTTCCTTTTAACAAACTATAGCAAATCGCATGCTCTCTTCCACCTGATCCTACAACTAAAATCTTCATGTATTTACCTCCTAGTGTTTAAAGTGTCTTATTCCTGTAAACACCATAACCATATCATTTTCATTACAAGCATCTATTGAATCTTGGTCCTTTATAGATCCTCCAGGCTGAACTATAGATTTTATTTTATAATCATTAGCTAACTTCACACAGTCATCAAACGGGAAAAATGCATCTGATGCTAATACTGCGCCTTCAAAGTTTTTATCTTGGTTATTTTCTAAAGCATTTTTTAATGCCCATATTCTTGAAGTTTGACCGCATCCAAGAGCTAGTGTCTGTCCATCTTTTACTATAGCTATTGCATTAGACTTCATGTTTTTAACTATCTTCATTCCAAATTCCATATCTTTTAATATTTGTTCATCTGCTATCTCATTTGTAACACAGTTGTATTCATTAGCTAATTTTTCATCTCTATCCTGAACTAGTAATTTGCCATCTAAGTATTTAAGGTCAAATCCTTGAAGACTATTTTCTATATTTGATAATTTTAATACTCTTAAGTTTTTCTTTTGAGTTAAAACTTCAAGTGCTTCTTTTGTGAAATCATAAGCTACTACTATTTCTAAAAATATTTCATTTAATTTTTTAGCTGTTTCTACATCTACTACAGATGTAAATCCTACAATTCCCCCAAATATAGATACTTTGTCTGCCTCATAACATTTTGTGTAAGCCTCAAAGCTATTTTTAGCTACTGCTACTCCACATGGATTTGTATGCTTTATAGCTACGCAAGCTACTTGTTCACTGTCTTTAAACTCTCTCATTATTTCTAAACATCCATGTAGGTCATTTATGTTATTAAAAGAAAGTTCTTTACCATTTAGCTGTTCATAATTTAATATTGGATTTTTTGCATTAGACTGTTTATATAATACTGCTCCTTGATGAGGATTTTCTCCGTATCTTAGAGCATCTTCTTTTTGGAATGTCATTGTTAGACTTTCAGGGAACTTATCTCCTAATTGCTCTCTGAAATAGTTTGATATTAATGCATCATATCTAGCAGTTGTTGAAAATGCTTTATATGCTAGTTTTTTTCTATCTTCTAATGATACTTCCCCAGCTTTTAAGCTTTCTATTATAGAATCGTAGTCTTTTGTATCAACTACTATTAAAACATCTTTATAATTTTTAGCTGCTGAACGTATCATAGATGGTCCACCTATATCTATATTCTCTATCATTACATCATGAGATTTGTTATCTTTTAAATTTCCTTCAAAATCATATAAATTTACTACTACTAAATCTATTGCTCCTATTTTATGCTCATTAACTGTATTAACATGTTTTTCATTATCTCTTTTGTATAATATTCCTCCATGTATATATGGATTTAATGTTTTAACTCTTCCATCCAATATCTCAGGAAAGTTTGTAACTTCATCTATTTGTATAACTTTTAACCCTTCTTCTTTCAGAGTTTTAAATGTATTTCCTGTTGATATTACTTCATACCCTAATTCATTTAAGCTTCTTGCAAACTCTACTACACCACTTTTATCCGTTACACTTATTAATGCTCTTTTAGTCATTTACAATTACTCCCCTTCCATTTACAGTTAACTTATTATCACAATATAGTCTTACACTTTCTTTAAGTATCTCGTGCTCCACTGCTAGTACCCTCTCAGATAAACTCTGTGGGGTATCATCAACCTTAACCTCTACACTTTTTTGCATTATTATTGGACCTGTATCTGCTCCCTCATCTACAAAATGCACAGTAGCTCCACTTAACTTTACACCATAACTTATTACAGATTCATGAACTTTCTTACCATAATATCCTTCTCCACAAAATGCAGGAATTAATGATGGGTGTATATTTATTATTTTATTTCTGAAAGCTTCTACAAATTTAGGGCTTATAATTTTTAAATACCCTGCTAAAACAACTAAATCAATATTTTCTTTATTTAGTAAATCTATTATTTTTTCATCTTCTTTTTCTACAAAAGTTTTGATATTGTGTTTTGTTGCTCTTTCTAATCCATAAACATTATCCTTATTAGAGATAACTAATTTAACAATTCCATTTATATATCCACTTTCACATCCATCTATAATACTTTGTAAATTGCTTCCTCCTCCAGATATTAAAACAGCAATATTTAGCATAGCTTTACTCCTTCATGGGTATCTACAACTTTTCCAATTATATATGATTGTTTTTCACTTTCATTTAAATAGCTAACTATTTCCTCTGCTTTATCTGAATCTACTACTATTGCAAGTCCTATACCCATGTTGAAACTTTTATGAAGCTCAACTTCATCTATTGCATTAAACTTTTCTATCATTTTAAATATAGCTGGTTTTTCCCAAGAATTTTTTTCTATATCTATACCTAATCCATTCGGTATAACTCTAGGTATATTTTCTATAACACCTCCACCTGTTATGTGTGCTATAGCTTTTAACTCGTATTTTTTTATTAAATCCATAACAAGTTTCACGTATATCTTTGTCGGAATAAGAAGCGCCTCTCCTAAAGTCATTTCTAATTCTTCTATATAATCAGTTAGTTCATACTTATATTCTTCTAGAAATATTTTTCTTATAAATGAATATCCATTACTGTGTATTCCGCTTGATGATATTCCTATCAATGTATCTCCAGAGTTAACATATTGACCACTTATTATTTTAGATTTATCTGCTATTCCTACTGAAAAACCTGCTAAATCATAATCATCTTCTGAATACATACCAGGCATCTCAGCTGTCTCTCCTCCGATAAGAGCACATTCTGCCATCTTACATCCTTCAACTATTCCAGATACTATATCATCTATTTTTTCAGGAATTAATTTTCCAGTAGCTATATAATCTAAGAAAAACAGTGGCTTAGCTCCTTGGCATATAAGATCATTGACACACATGGCTACTAAATCTATACCTACAGTATTATGAATATCCATCATTTGAGCTAGTTTTAATTTTGTTCCAACTCCATCTGTAGAAGACAGCAGTACAGGTTCATCCATATTTATAAAATCTTTTAAACTATATAAACCACTAAAGTTTCCTAAATCTCCTATAACATTTTTATCATATGTTCCTTTTATCTTATCTTTTATAAGATTTACAGCTCTATTTCCTTCATCTATATCTACACCTGAAGCTCTATATGTTAACATGATATTAGTTCCCCCTCATCAATTTTTTCAACAGGATACTTTCCATCAAAACATGCTTTGCAGAAAGTTGTTTTATCTTCCGCTGCTTCTAAAGTTCCTTTTATGCTTAAAAACTTTAGTGTATCGCAACCTATATAATCTCTTATCTGATCCAAATTATTTTTAGATGCTATTAAATTAGATCTATGCGGAGTATCTATACCGTAATAACATGAATGTGTTACTTGTGGTGACGTTATTCTTAAATGAATTTCTTTTGCTCCTGCATCTTTTAATGATTTAACAATTTGCTTAGATGTTGTTCCTCTTACTACAGAGTCATCTACTAAAACTATTGATTTACCTTTTACTACATTGCTTAAAGGGTTTAATTTTATTTTAACTCCTATTTCTCGTTCTTTTTGAGTAGGCTTTATGAATGTTCTTCCCACATATCTATTTTTTACTAATCCTTCTGTAAGTTTAACTCCACTAGCATTTGAATATCCTATTGCTCCAGCCCATCCTGAGTCTGGAACGGGTACTACTATATCAGCTTTTATTTTTTCGTCTTTAGCTAAAATTTCTCCACATTTAACTCTAAACTCATATACGTTTACATTATCTATAGTTGCATCATTTCTTGCAAAGTATATATGTTCGAATATGCAACTTGATTTAACAGGCTTATAATTTTCTCTATAATGATAAGAAGTTAATTTATTGTCTTTTATAACTACTATCTCTCCAGGTTCAATATCTCTAATAACTTCTCCACCTAAAATATTTATTGCACAATCTTCTGATGCTACTATATACATATCATCTTTTTTTCCTAATAATAATGGTCTAAACCCATGAGGATCTCTAACTGCTACAAGTTCATTTTCACTACTTGATACAACTAATGAATATGCACCTTTTATATAGTCCATTGTTATTTTTAAACTTTCAACTATATCACCTTTATAGTATCTAGCTAATATACAAAGGATAGCTTCTGTGTCCGAATCTGATTGAAGCATATACCCTTCTTCTTCTAACATATTTCTTAAATAATTTGCATTAACAAGATTTCCATTGTGAGCTATTGATAACTGTCTTTTTCTACATCTTCCTACAAGTGGCTGGCAATTGTCTAAACTGCTGCCTCCTGCAGTTGAATATCTTACGTGTCCTATTCCTATATTTCCTTTTAGCTTTTCTAACTCACTAGATTTAAAAACATCACCCACAAGACCCATGTCTTTTTTATGGTTTATTTGACCATCATTTAAAACAGATATTCCACAGCTCTCTTGACCTCTATGTTGTATCGAGTATAACGCATAATACAATTCTTTAGATATATCTCTATCTGAGTATATTCCTACTACACCGCACATTTAAATATCCCCCTGATTAATTTTCTATCCTAGCCAAAACCTCTGTATACCCTTCAACCAAATCACCTAAATCTCTTCTAAATCTATCTTTATCAAACTTCTCATTTGTATCTACATCCCATAATCTACAAGTATCTGGTGATATTTCATCTGCCAGTATTATATTTCCATTTTCATCTTTCCCAAACTCTAATTTAAAATCTACTAACTTAAAGTTTAACTTTAAGAAAAATTTCTTCATTATTTCATTTATTTTTAAAGTTTCTTGTTTTAAAAATGCTATTTCCTCTCTAGTTGCAAGTTTCATAGCAACTGCATGATCATCATTTAGCATCGGATCTCCATAATCATCATTTTTGTAAGATAGTTCAAATATAGGTTCATCTAGTACAATACCTTCTTCTATTCCATATCTCTTACAAAATGATCCAGCAGTTATATTTCTTACAATTACTTCAAGTGGTAATATTTCAACCTTTTTAACTATCATTTCTCTATCTGATACACCTTTTATGAAATGTGTACTTATACCTTCTTTTTCTAACATCTCAAACATAACTGTACAAATCTTGTTATTTAAAATTCCTTTTGAGTTTATTGAAGCTTTCTTTTCTCCATTAAAAGCTGTTGCATCATCTTTATAATAAACTAGATACTCATTTTCATTTTCTGTACTAAATATTTGTTTTGCTTTTCCTTCGTATAATAACATTTCAATTACCCCCTTAAGTTTTTATCATCGTCTAATACTTTTTGTTCCATTTGTTCTCTATAAGCTTTCAATTGTTCTTTTATATTTGGATATTTTATACTCATTATTTGTGCTGCCATTAATGCTGCATTTATTCCTGAATCTATAGTTACAGTAGCTACTGGTATACCTTGTGGCATTTGAACTATTGAAAGAAGAGAATCTAACCCATCCATTGTAGATGATTTTATTGGTAATCCTACTACAGGTATTAAAGTATGTGATGCTATTACTCCTGGTAAATGTGCCGCTTTTCCTGCAGCTGCTATTATTACATCTGTATCATTTTCAATTTCGTTTAAAAAAGTTGTTAATTGCTTAGGTGTTCTATGTGCTGATAGTGCTCTTGCTACAACTTTTATTCCGAACATTTCTAAAAGCTCTATTCCTTTTTCTAACTTTGGATAATCTGACTTTGAACCCATAACTACTGCTACTTTCATCATAATCCTCCCTATTTTTACGTATATATATTTTTTTGTTTTTTTGAATATACGTTATATATAACGAACTTTATATTTAAATAATATACTATTATACGTATATTATCAACCTTATTTTTAATTTTGTTCGGATTTTTATTTAAAGCTCAAAAAGGAGCAATCCATTTCTAGATTGCTCCTTTTTTATGTTTAATTATCCGAAATACTTATTTAACTTTTTAGTTACATCAAACCCTAAATCAGCGCCTATTATTAATCCAAATACAATAGCATAAACTAAATCAATAAACCAAAATATTATAGATTTCTTTTTAATACTATCCAAAATATCACTTCCTATTAAGTTTATAGTTTAATTGTACTACTATTAATTCAACACTTCTACTCATTCATTATATCTTTTATTTTACCTGTATTAACATTAACCTCAAACCATCCACTTGTAGCAACATGGCTTTCTTCTTCATTTGTAATAACATCATATGCATGTATTGTGTATATATCTTTAGATTTGCTATCTACTTCTACAAAATTAGGTATATACATATTTTTTTCTTTCATATATTTTTTAACCAAATCAACAGCTTCCTTTTCTGTTAACTTTTCAGTTTTACTTTCTTTATTTTCATATACTACTTCTTTTGCACTTTTTTCAACTGAATTTAAGTTTTTATCTGAAGTACTAGCATATCCAATTATTAAAAAACCTGATATAAATATACTAGTTATCAAAACTCCATATAGTTTCATCTTTAGCCCTCCATCTTACAAAATTTACTATCTAATATGATTTACATATTTATGAATTTCATTCAAAATTCTATCAATTTGTAAAATTACAACTTTATATGAAAAATAATTATTTTGTTTTAAGATAAATTAAAGTGGTATTTATTTACTATAATTAAAAATAAATTTTATACTTAGGAGATGAATTAAAGATGAAATCTTTAAAAGGAACTAAAACTGCACAAAATTTAATGAATGCTTTTGCTGGAGAATCTCAAGCAAAAAATAAATATCAATTTTATGCTAAAATAGCTAGAAAAGAAGGATATGTTCAAATAGGTGATATATTTGATGAAACTGCTCATAACGAAGAAATGCATGCTAAGATATTCTTTAGATATTTATTAAATGACTTTACTGGAAATGATGTTCAAGTAACAGGTTCTTATGGTGTTGGAATGGGTTCTACTTTAGAAAATCTAAAAGGTGCTGCAAAAGGCGAAGATGAAGAAGATACAATGTATTTAAAATTTGCTGAAGAAGCTAGAGAAGAAGGTTTTGAAGAAATAGCATCTTCATTCACTCATATACATTCAATTGAAGCTCATCATAGAGATAGATTCTTAAGATTAGCTAAAAATATAGAAGAAAATATAGTATTCGAAAAACCAGAAGTTCATGAGTGGGTATGTACAGTATGTGGATATGTTCATGTAGGAACTGAAGCTCCACAAGTATGTCCAGCATGTAAACATCCTCAAGGATATTATGAAATAAAAGCTGATAACTTCTAAAGTCTAAAGCTAAGTATAAAAAAGGGTTAAGTACATATATGTATATGTGTTTAACCTTTTTTTATATAAAATAAAAATGCTGAGATCAATTGTAAAATCAATCTCAGCATTTAATTTATCCGATCATTTTAATTATAATTTATAATAATACAAACTTTAGTATAAACATTATTGATAATAATATTAGTGATATATTAACTTCTTTTTTCTTTCCTGTAGCTAGTTTTAATATTGTAAATGATATTATTCCGAATATAATACCATCTGCTATACTATAAGCTAAAGGCATCATTGCAAATGTTAAAAATGCTGGTATTGCATTTGTAAAATCGCTAAAGTCTATTTCAAGTAATGAACTAGCCATCATAACACCTACTAATATAAGTACTGGCGCCGTAGCTTGTGGAGGTATTGATGTAAATATTGGAGCAAAGAATAACGATAGTAAGAATAATATTCCTGTCGTTACTGCTGTTAATCCAGTTCTTCCTCCTTCTCCTATACCAGCTGCACTTTCAATATATGCTGTAACTGTTGAAGTTCCTAATAAAGATCCTGTAGTAGTTGCTATTGCATCTGCAAATAATGCTTCTTTAGCCTTTGGTAATTTTCCGTTTTCATCTAACATATTACCTTTTGATGCTACTCCTACTAAACATCCTACTGTATCAAATAAGTCAACAAATAAGAATGTAAATACTACTACTAGCATATCTAAACTAAATATTTGATCAACTGGAACTGAAAATGCTTGTAAAAATACTGGCTTAAGTGATGGAACTGATGAAACTAAAGCATGTGGTAGTTGAACTAATCCCGCTATAATTCCTATAGCTGTAGTTACTACCATAGCTAATAAAAATGTACCTTTAACATTTCTTGAAAGTAAAACTGCCGCTATTACTAGACCTAATATAGCTAATACTACTGTTGGACTTTGCATATTACCAAGTTGTAATATTGCACCTCCACCTTGCACTATTCCTGCATTTACTAATCCTATAAATGCTATATATAATCCTATACCTGCCGTAACTGCATGTTTTAAAACTCCAGGTATACAATCTATAATCTTTTCTCTTACATTAGTTAATGTCAATAATATAAATATTACTCCTTCTATTAAAACTGCACATAATGCAAATTGCCAACTATATCCCATTTGTAAAACTACTGTGTATGCGAAGAATGCATTAAGTCCCATACCTGGCGCTAAAGCAATTGGATAATTTGCTAAAAATCCCATTATGCAACTTCCTATAAATGCTGCTATTGCAGTTGCTGCAAATACAGCATCTTTATCCATACCAGCATCTCCTAATATACTAGGATTTACAACTAGTATATATGCCATTGTCATAAATGTTGTCATTCCTGCTATAACTTCTGTTTTTACGTTCGTGTTATTCTCTGTTAATTTGAAAACTCTATCTAACATAGATTTCTTATTATTTGAAGTTTGCGCTGCTTGCATATCCTTCCTCCTTATTTTATAAAATATAATTATGATTTCGTTCGTCTTTTAACTTATCTTACATGTTAATTATATAATATAGTTCGGTTTTAAGCAATAGAAATTACGAATATTTTTATATTTTTTAGTTTTTTTATTCGTTTTTATTATTTGTACAAAAATAAGTTACCTCAAGATACAACATACTTAACTGTATTCTCTATAAAAGTAACTTATTTTTATATAAAGTATTTATTTTTCTTCTATAAACTCTTCTTTTACTTCATTTATTTTTATTTCTTCTTCACTTAAACCTCTATTATATTTTTTAATAAATACAATTAGTAGAACAACAGATGCAATAAAATATAACGTACTAGCTATATAATATGCCTTTCCGTATCCAGTATCTGTTTTTAATAAAGAGTATCTAGCAAATAAACCTGCAAATATACCTACTATAGAATTTGATATAAGTATAACTGAACTATATGCAGGAGCTAAATTTTTAGGAACAAATGTAAGTGGCAATGATTGTTGAATAGGGTTTGAAGCATTTGCAAGTCCTGATCTTAAGAATAATACACTTCCTATTATCCAAGCTATATTTCCTCCAAATATAGTTCCATTTGCCATTATTAACATAAGCGGTATACATAATATCATGGATAATGATATTGTTACGATTGATCCTAATTTCTTTTCTAAATACGGTGCTGCTAAAAATCCTAATACCATAGCTACTGTCTGGAATGTTATTATTGTTGATACGGTACCTCTACTTATATGTAAGAAATTGTTTAAATATATTGGGAAGTAAGGAGTTATTAAAAGAGCTCCAAATCTTATAGTACTAAATATTACAACCCACATTATTATATATTTATTACAAAATACTTTTAAACTAAATTTATTTTCAGCTTTTCTAGCTGCAATTTCTTCTTCAGTTTCTCTATAATCTTCTACTTTTTCTCTTAAGAAGAATAGACATCCTAAAGCTAGAACTGCAAATACAATTGCTATCCATAATGCAAATTCATATGAATTAATATAATAACTCATTTGTGTAGAAGTTAATTTGCTTGCATTCTCTGATAAAGCAGATGCTTTATCATAACTTATACCTAGATATTTACTAAACTTCCAAACAACTATTTTACCATTTAAAAATGTTAATATTGATTGACTGATTAAGTTGCAATACATTACTCTTGAAAACATTGAAATTCTTTTTTCTTTAGGTGTGTATGATGTGAACATTAAAGGATATATAAAGTCAAATAAACCTGCACCTACATTAACTAATATGTTAGCTACTAAGATTACTTTACCATTACTACTGTATATACAAGATAATAATGCCCCTATTAAAACAACTGGTGCAAATACTATTATCTTTTTATACCCTAACTTATGCACTAATAAAAGCATCATAGCCATTATAAATGTTCCTATTGATGTGTACATAGGTAAAGCTTTAACAACATCGGGTACAGTTAAATTCAAGTAAGATATATAAGAGTCATTGGTTATACCTGTAACGGCTCCCATAAAAATGTAACTAATAATGAAAATTGCACAATTATACTTCCATCTTTTGTCCCAATTCTTATCATTGCTAGTAACAAAACCTACTAATCTTTCTTCCATACAAGTTCCCCCTTGAGCGTTTTTTTTAATTATACACCTTTTTTGAAAACGTTTACCTATATTTTGTTTACATAATTATTACATATAAAAAATATAAAAACTATTTTTTAAACTGTTTAACACATCAAAATTTATGTTTTATTTTAAAAATACAGAAAATTAAAAACTAATAAAAATTTTATAAAATACACAAATATTTTTCTGAAACGCACTGTTCCTCTACCTTTAAGCTATATAATTCATATTTTCATCATATTTAAACAAAATTCAAACTTTTTTAAAATAATAAAAATAAATAAAAAAAAAAGATATATAAATATAAATATTTACATATCTTTTTCATTTTATAATAATCCAAATTTTAGTATGAATACTATACTAAGTATAATTAAAGACAGTTTTGCTTGGTCTTTCTTCCCACTAGCTAACTTTAAAAATGTATATGATATGATTCCGAACATAATACCATCTGCAACACTGTATGATAAAGGCATCATTACAAATGTTATAAATGCTGGTATTGCATCTGTAAAATCATTAAAGTTAATTCTTAATATTGAACTTGCCATTAAGAATCCTACAAGTATAAGTATCGGAGCTGTAGCTTGAGGTGGTATAGAAACAAATAATGGAGCAAAAAATAATGAAATTAAGAATAAAATTCCAGTAATTACTGCTGTTAATCCTGTTCTTCCTCCAACTGCTATTCCAGATCCACTTTCAACTGTTGTAGCTAGCGTTGATGTTCCTAATACTGAAGATATAGTAGTTGAAACAGATTCTGCTAATAATGCTTTTTTTACATTAGGCATATTTCCATTTTCATCTAATAAATTAGCCTTATCTGCAATTCCTAATAAAAATCCTATTGAGTCAAACATATTAACAAATAATAATGTAAGAACTATTACTAACATATCTAAGCTAAATATTTGGCTTTTACCTACATCAAATGCTTTCATAAATACAGGCTGTATTGATGGAGGTAAGTCTATCACTCCTGTTGGCATAGGAACTATTGAAAATACCATCCCAATTACAGATGTAATTACTATAGATATTAAAAATGCTCCATTCACATTTTTTATTAATAAAGTTGCAGCTATCATTAATCCTATTATAGATAATAATACAACTGGTGACTTAACATTTCCTAATGATATTATAGCTCCACCTTGTTGAACAATACCTGCATTAACAAGTCCTATAAATGTTATAAACAATCCAATTCCTGCCGTTATAGCATGTTTTAAGACATCTGGCATACACTCTATTATCTTTTCACGAACATTAGTTACTGTTAATAAAATAAATATAATACCTTCGATAAACATAGCACATAGTGCAAATTGCCAAGTATATCCCATACCTAAAACTACTGTATATGTAAAGAACGCATTTATTCCCATACTAGGAGCTAATATTATAGGATAATTAGCTAAGAATCCCATTATTATACATCCTATTGCCGAAGCTATTGCAGTTGCTGTAAAAACAGCGCCCTTATCCATACCAGCTTCACCTAATATAGTAGGATTTACAACTAATATATAAGCAATTGTCATAAATGTTGTTATTCCTGCTAATACTTCTGTTTTTACATTTGTGTTATTTTCACTTAGTTTAAAAACTTTCTCTAATAATCCATTATTAGAGCCTTTAACACTTGAATTTTGCATATTTTCCTCCATTGATGCTAAGTTTTTTGTGATAAAATCCTTATAAAAAAATAAAAAGCATAAGCTTTTTATTTTTTTATAATTTATTGTAAGTGTTTGAATAAACTGGTTTTATTCCCATTCTATAGTTCCTGGAGGCTTACTAGTGATATCGTAAACTACTCTATTTGCTCCATCAACTTCATTTACAATTCTATTAGATATTTTTTCTAATACATCGTAAGGCATTTTGTACCAATCAGAAGTCATTCCATCAGAAGAAGTAACAGCTCTTATACCTACTAAATAAGCATAAGTTCTTTCATCTCCCATAACTCCAACAGTTTTTACATCTGGTAAAGTTGCGAATGCTTGCCATATTTCACTATATAAACCAGCTTTTTTAAGCTCGTCCATATATATAGCGTCTGCTTCTCTTAATATATCACATCTCTCTTTAGTTACTTCACCTATAACTCTTATTCCAAGACCTGGTCCTGGGAATGGATGTCTATATATTAAATCATAATCTATTCCAAGTTCTAATCCTATTTTTCTAACTTCATCTTTAAATAATTCTCTTAAAGGTTCAACTATTTCAAATTCTATATCTTCAGGTATTCCACCAACATTATGATGTGATTTTATTGTAGCTGATTCTCCAAGTCCACTTTCTACAACGTCAGGATATATAGTTCCTTGAGCTAAGAAATCCATTTTTCCTAATTTATTAGACTCTTCTTCAAATACTCTTATAAACTCTTCACCTATTATTTTTCTCTTAGCTTCAGGTTCTGTTACACCTTTTAATTTAGATAAGAATCTATCTTCACAATTTACTCTTATTAAGTTCATATCAAACTTATCTCTAAATATTCTTTCAACATCATCACCTTCATTTTTTCTAAGTAATCCATGATCTACGAATACACAAGTTAAGTTATCTCCTATAGCTTTATGAACAAGTACAGCTGCAACTGATGAATCTACTCCACCACTTAAAGCACAAAGTACTTTCTTATCTCCTATAGTTTCTTTTAATTCTTTTATCTTTTCTTCTATAAATGAATCTGTTGTCCAATCTCCAGTTACTTCACATACATTATATAAGAAGTTTCTTAAAACTTTATCTCCTTCTAAGCAATGTTCAACTTCTGGATGGAATTGAACTCCGTATAATTTCTTTTCTGGGTGATGCATTGCAGCTACTGGACAATCCTCAGTATATGCAGCAACTTCAAATCCTTCAGGAAGAACATCTATTAAATCTGTATGACTCATCCAAACAGTATTAGTAGAAATTCCTTCAAATATGTTTGAAGCGTTATATGTTATAGAAGTTTTTCCATATTCTTTTTCACTATTATTTCCTCTTCTTACATTACCACCTAATAAGTGAGCCATTAACTGAACTCCATAACATATTCCAAGTATAGGTACTCCTATTTCGAATATTTCTTTAGTTATCTTTGGAGACTCTTCTAAGTATGCACTGTTAGGTCCTCCTGTAAAGATTATTCCTTTTGGATTTTTAGCTTTTATTACTTCTATATCTGTAGTATGTGGTAATATTTCACAATATACGTTATTTTCTCTAACTCTTCTTGCTATTAATTGGTTGTATTGACCACCAAAATCTATTACTAAAACTATTTCATGTTGTTTTTTCATTCTTATACCTCCCCTTGAGTGCTGTAATTTGGCGCTTCTTTAGTTATAGTTATATCATGTGGGTGACTTTCTTTTAATGAAGCAGCTGTTATTTTTATAAACTCAGCATTTTCCATTAAGTCTTTAATTGTAGCGGCACCACAGTATCCCATACCAGCTCTTATTCCACCTATCATTTGGTAAACTATATCTTCAGCTTTACCTTTATATGCAACCATTCCTTCAACACCTTCAGGAACTAATTTTTTAGCATCATTTTGGAAGTATCTATCCTTAGATCCTTTTTCCATAGCTCCGATAGATCCCATTCCTCTATATGTTTTATATGATCTTCCTCTATATAGAACTGTTTCCCCAGGACTTTCTTCTGTTCCTGCAAACATAGATCCCATCATACATATTGATGCTCCAGCAGCTAATGCTTTTACTATATCTCCAGAGAATTTTAATCCCCCATCAGCAATTACTGGTACTCCATACTTATGTCCAACTTCTGCACAGTCCATAACTGCTGTTACTTGTGGAACACCTATACCTGCAACAACTCTTGTTGTACATATAGACCCTGGTCCTATTCCTACTTTTACACAGTCAGCTCCAGCTTTTATTAAATCTTCTGTAGCTTTTGCAGTTGCAACATTTCCAGCTATAACTTGTAAGTTTGGATATTTTTCTTTTACTTGTTTAAGAGCATTTATAACACCCATAGAGTGTCCATGTGCACTGTCTAGTACAACTACATCAACATTAGCTTTAACTAATGCAGCAACTCTATCCATTAAGTCAGCACTTATTCCAAGAGCAGCTCCACATAATAATCTTCCTTGAGAATCTTTTGCAGAGTTTGGATATTGTATCTTCTTCTCTATATCTTTTATTGTTATTAATCCTTTTAAGTTTCCTTCTGCATCAACTATAGGTAATTTCTCTATCTTATGTTTCTTTAATATTTGTTGAGCTTCAGTTAAGTTTATTCCTTCTCTTGCTGTAACAAGATTTTCTTTAGTCATAACATCTTCTACTTTTTTAGTAAAATCAGCTTCAAACTTTATATCTCTATTTGTTATTATTCCGATTAATTTATTATTATCATCTACTATTGGTACACCCGATATTTTATATCTTGCCATTATATCATCAGCATCTTGTATTGTATGGTCTTTTGTTAAGAAGAATGGGTCTACGATAACACCACTCTCGCTTCTTTTTACTTTATCAACTTCTAAAGCTTGTGCTTCTATAGACATGTTTTTGTGTATTATTCCTATACCACCTTGTCTTGCCATTGAAATAGCCATTTTCGATTCAGTAACTGTATCCATACCTGCACTCATTAGAGGTATATTTAATTTAATGCTCTTTGTTAATTGTGTTTGTGTGCAAACATCTTTAGGTAACACTTCTGATCTTTGTGGAACTAAAAGTACATCATCAAATGTTAATCCTTCTTTTAATATTTTTGCCATATCGGTTGCCCCCTTCGTTATTTTATATATATTTTTTTACTATTTATTATTTTTTATATAATCAGTTGTTTTTATACTGTTTCTACCCTAAAACTTTAATTTCCTTAAAAATGGGTACAAAAAAACCTGTATAATAACTTCATTTTATAAGTGAAATTACTATACAGGTTCTCAAAACTCTTTTAACTTGTAGCTAACCTATAGGGAATATGCTCAGCCTATAGATTTACTTTATTAATGATAGAGTTTTGTCTATAATAATTTCACTCATAGTCAGAGTATTTTCGGTACTCCGGTAGAAACTCTCAGACCATATTTCTGAGTATATATGAGTGATTTTTTATTTATGATTTTGTATACAATGTTGTATGAGTTGTTTATTAATTTATCAAATTTTCTTACTTGTGTCAACAATTTTAAAAAAATTTATTTTTTATTGAGCAATTTATGCTATCATATACAAATTTTATGGATATATTAGCATTTTTAGCTATATTTTTACACTCTTCATACTCTGGAGTAACTTTTATAATTTTATTTTTGTAATACCCAATTTTAACTGTTACTTCTCCATATTCGCAATTTATTTTTTCAAACTTTCTTGATAAGGTTTTTCTTTTATACTCCTTATACCTAATTCCAAAGGTACTAGTTTCCATCAATATAATTTCATTAAATTTATCTAAATCCTTTTTTTCACATAATATAGACAGTTTTATCGCTGGTCTATTTTTTTTCATATGTATACTTTCAGTGTATATATCAAGCGCTCCTTCTTCTATGACCTTATCATATAAATATGAAAATATCTCTGACGACATATCATCTATATTACAACTTATTTCATATATTACTTCTTCTTTTTTTTTATACCTACTATAGTTCTTAACATATTTGGTATTTCAAATTTCTTATGTCCTATCCCATATCCAATTTGATTAACTTCAAATTCTAATTTATCTATAAACTCGCTACATAATGTTTTTATTATAGCTGCCCCTGTAGGTGTAGTACACTCTCCTTCTACACTATTTAGTCTAACTGGTACTCCTCTTAATATTTCAATAGTTGCAGGTGCTGGCACTGGCATAATCCCATGATCACATTTCACAAATCCAGATCCAACTGGAACACAACTAGAGTACACTTTATCTATATTTAATAAATCTATTAATATAGAACATCCAACAATATCTACAATAGAATCTATTGCTCCAACCTCATGAAAATGAATTTTATCTATAGTTGTCCCATGAACTTTAGCTTCTGCTTCTCCTACCGTCATAAATATCTTTTTAGCTCTATCTTTTATTCTATCGTTTAAATTAGATTTATCAATAATATCAAAAATATCTACTAAATGTCTGTGTGCATTAGATTCTTTAGCTATTACATTAACCTTTGTTCCAACTATACCACTTTCATTTTTAGAATCTATTTCTATACTAAATTCATTATTTAAATTTAATTTCTTTAATTCCTCTAAAAAAATTTCTTTAGGTACCCCTAAGTTTAATAAACTCGCAATAGTCATATCTCCAGATATACCATTTACTATGTCAAAATACAAAATTCTCTCTTCCATGTGAATACCTTCTTTCATATTTTAGTCTAATTTATTTATTGTAGCCGCTAGATACCCAGCCCCAAATCCATTATCTATGTTAACTACAGATATGCCTGATGCACAACTATTTAGCATCGTTAATAAAGCTGAAAGACCATTAAAATTAGCACCATATCCAACTGATGTAGGTACAGCTATAACAGGAACATCTACTAAACCTCCTACCACACTTGGTAAAGCACCTTCCATCCCAGCTACAACTATCAATACTCTAGCATCTCTAATTATATTCATTTTATTTAGTAATCTATGTATACCTGCAACTCCTACATCATAAACTCTCTCAACATCATTGCCTAGAAATGTTGCAGTATAATATGCTTCATCTGCAACCGAAATATCAGATGTTCCACCTGTAACAACTACAATCTTTCCTTTTCCTATATTATCTATAGGTTTATTTTGAATCTTTAATATTCTAGATAAGTCTTCATATTCACAATGCGGATATAAAGATTTAATTTTTTCATATGTTTCTTTTCTACATCTAGTTCCTAATATATTCGAACCTTTTTCACTCATCTTTTTTATAATTCCCAATATATGTTCATCACTTTTACCTTCACAGTAAATAACTTCCGGATACCCATTTCTTATTTGTCTATGATGATCTATATTTGCATATCCAATATCCTCATAAGGTAAATCTTTAAGTTTTTCCATTGCTATATCTATATCTATATCATTATTTTTAACTTGCTCTAATAAACCTCTAATATCCATAAGTACCCCCCACTATTCTAAGTTGTTAATATTAATTTTAACACAGTAAGCATACCTTTTCCATCTAGTAAACTTCATAAAAAAAGAATAAAGTATAAAATATACTTTATTCTAATAATTAATATCATTATACAATTTTAATTATATATATTTAATCCATTCCAATACATTATGCTGTTAAAAAATGTATTATCCTTTGAAAAATTACATACAACTGAGTTAATCCGTATCTATTTAAAATAAATATTAACATTGAACAAAAAATTAATATAAAACCAATTATTAAAACACTTCTCTTGTTTTTTTCCATGTGTCCCCCTTTTATAAAAGTAAACTAAGTGTATACTTAGCTTACTTTTATTTTATTTTTATCTATTTAATAAATCCAACTTGTAAATTATTTAAATTTATAACTCTATCCGCTGAATCTGAAACATCTTTATCATGTGTAACACAAACTATTGTTTTCCCAGATTTTTTGATATCTTTGAAAATCTCAATAACTTCTCTTTTATTCTTTTCATCTAAATTCCCAGTGGGTTCGTCAGCTAAAACTAATTCATATGGTTTTAGCATCATCCTTGCAATTGCAACTTTTTGTTGCTCTCCTCCACTCAAATAACAAACTCTTTTATTTAAATAGCTATTATTTAATCTAACTTTTTCCATAACTTCTTCTATATCTTTTTTAGTTAACTCTTTGTTGTATTTTTTAGATATTTTAATGTTATCTTCCACTGTTTCATCTTGCATTAATAAAAAATCTTGAAATATATAGCCAAAAAAATTTCTTCTAAGTTCTAATATGTCTTTTCGAGAAAACTTTGTTTTCCCACACAAATTTACTTCTCCATTATCTGCTTTATCTAATAACCCAATAATATTTAATAATGTAGTTTTCCCTACACCACTTTCTCCAATTATACATACAAATTCATTCTTTTTTATAGATAGTGACACATTTGATAAAACTACTCTTTCATCAAAACTTTTATTAATATTAGTTAATTTTATCATTTTAACTCTCCTTTAATTAACTTAATCTCACTTTTACGTATTAAAGTATTATTTACCATTTTTGTTGTAACAATGTCTATAACTAACATAGATATAATAAGTATAACTATAAAAACATCTATTTCTTTATAGACAATAGTCATAAGTAAAAATGCTAAAGTATATATATACGTATTTGATAAAAGTAAATCTTTGTAAGTATCTATAAAGTTATATCCATATAAAGATTTTATAACTATTTTTGAGATATAAGATTTATAGTAAACATACGTTATAACTACAATTAACGTAATTAACACTAAAGATATAACTATAATATTTAATGTTAATCTATCTATTTTATCCTCTATATCACTAATTTGCTGTCCTTTTTTATCATAAACCGATGTAATTGCATTTAATTCATTAGCATTATACTTTTGCGTAATATTTTTAACTTCTTCTAATGCGCTATATTCATTTGCTGATTCTAGAAACATGTACGCTCCTAAAGTTGATGCTAAAAGTGAATTATCTACATTTTCAGTGTACACAGTAACTAATGGGTCTTTAATATTATTAAGATAATCTCCACTATATGTATCATACGTAAAATAAAATTTATTATTTTCTACATAAATTAAGTTTATTTTTAATTCATCAATTTTCTTTTTACTTAATTCTTGATACCTAGCATTTTTGTACATATTATATACATATATCTTTTGGAAGTAAAACCATTCTCTATATGATTTTTCTATATCTTTCTCATATTTTTTAAATTTTTGCGGAACCAATACATTTAAAACATCACTATTATTATCTATCTTATCAATAACATTTTTTTTATCAGAGAAAGTTTTTACCGAATTTCTCTTTAAGTAATTTTTATCCACCATTATATTTCTTCCATCAGGTGAATATAAATCTTTTTCATCTTTAACATTTTTTTTATAATTATAATCTATATTTTTATTTTCAGAATTTATAAGTGGTGTATGTTCAAAATTAAGTGAATTAATTATAAAAATCTTATCTAACTTGCTTAATTCTTTATAAACTTTTAATACTTTTTCATTAATCTCGTCATCTATATCTAGATGCTCCTCATCAACATAATACATTCCCTCTATATTATATAAATTTTTAGTATCTTTCCATAAATTTAAACTTTCTTCATTATCCTTAAGCATATACATTTGATATGATAAATTTTTAAATGATAAAATTATTAATAATAATAGACAAAATTTTGATAAATTAGCAATAAACCTTATCTTTGAAAGTCTTCTTTTTTCATTTTTATTATTCAAGTTGATAAAAGATACTGAAAATAAAATAATAGAAAATAAAAGTAACAATAACACCATAAATAAATTTAACACAATTATCATAGGAATAAATTCTGATAAAATACTAGTTAATTCACAAATGTATATAATTCCAATCATAATTAAACTACATAAAAGTGTAGTTATAAATAGCGTCTTATACAAAGTTTTATTTAAAATACAATATATTCTTATCTTTGAATATCCCCATAGCTTATAAATCAAGTATTTCTTTTTATTGTTTAAATAGTTAAAAAGAATTATTAAAGTAAAAACAAAAATTAATAATGTAAATACAGATAAAAAATCAGCATCCATATATTTAATTATCTTGTTAAAAGAAACTCCACTACCTTCATATTCTGATCCTAAATCATCATAAAGTTTTCCATAACTAGTAAATTTTTTTGAAAATTCAAGGATAATATTTTTATCCTTTGTATCAAAATAAAATAAATTTTTAAATCCAACATTATAAATCTCATCAAAATCATGTACTTTTACATCTTTTTTTAATAAAAGGTTAGGTATAAGTAAGATTTCTTTATAATCATCTTTCATAGTAGAATATATATCTATTTTATTATTGCTTAAAAAACTATACTGTGAAATTTCAACATCTTTACTTTTAGAAAAGTTTATAATTTTATTCAAAAACTTTTGGTCTATTACACTTGTCTCATTAAAGCGGAATACAACTCTTGTTTTATCAAATAGTAAATTATCAATTAAGTTTTTATTAATATGTATAAAAGAAAATATATTCATTAATACAGTCAGAATAATGATCACTAAAACTGATTTCTTTTTCAAATACCTAACCTCCTTTACAAATTATTTATGCTTATTTAGTTGCTCCAAAAACTCTATTTCCATATAATGTTTGGTAATTCCAATGAGAAATAGCTGTATTTCGTTTACTAGCCAATCCACTTCTTAGAGGTATCCCATTATCACTCACAGATGAAGATCTATGCTCTTTACTACCATGATAAAAATTAGCTCTAAATGATTTACCATTACCGCTCCACGTAGCCCCAATCCTCCTGAGACAGAAACTTTATTACACTGTATATCATTAGCTCTATCGCTTCTAAGCATTGAAAAATTTTCATTTTGCATAGTTGGGCTATGTACCTCTATTCCAACTTCTTCTTAAGGCTCAATGATTGTAGAATCATCAAAAGATGCCGTAGGTTCAACTAATAAAACTGTTGCTAATGTTAAAAATACAAATTTTTTACTCTTTTCATAAAATAAAACCTACCAATGAAATATATAATGTAAAAATTTTACAATTCTCATTATTACATTGTATACAAATAAATTTCAACATAATTCAACATTCAAATTATTTCATAATTCGACATTATAGATTTTCATCGTGAAAATCTATCAATCTCAATTGTAGTAATATTCTATCCTTACCTCTATTCTAAATCAAATATATATAAGGTAAATAAATACTATAAATTTCTTTAATTTTAATATTAAAAATAAATTCAAAACTTCGTTTATATTTTAAATATTTTTAAAATCAATATAGTTCTAATTAATAATTGTTATCATAATTAACATATTTAACTTGTATAATATTCAATCATATATAAATCACAAAAAATCCCAAGTTCTTATCGAACTTGGGATTTATTTATAAATTTTATCTTAATCATAAATAAAGCATTAAACTTACCTAAAGGCGAAGTGTTGATGATATTTGCTAAGTAAACGTTAAAAACCACGTTCTTCAGGTCTTTAGTGCATGAAGCAACTATCCTTAATTCCTATCATCCCGCAATAAAGTATTGAACTTTTCTAAAGGCGAAGTGTTGATTATATTTGCTGAATAAACGTTAAAGACCGCGTTCTTCAGGTCTTTAGTGCATGAAGCAATATCATCAACACGAAGCCAAGTATGTTCAAGCTTTACCATCCTACATCATTGGAGGCATTCCTCCACCCATTCCTGGTACTGGATCACTTTCAGGAAGGTCTGCAACAGCTGCTTCTGTAGTTAAGAATACACCTGCTATAGATGCTGCATTTTGTAACGCAGTTCTAGTAACCTTAGTTGGGTCAACTATACCAACTTCAACCATGTTCACGTATTTTTCATTTAATGCATCAAATCCTATTTCAGGATCTTCATTTACAACTTTTTGTATTATAACAGCTCCTTCAAGACCAGCATTAATTGCTATTTGTCTTAATGGCTCCTCTAAAGCTCTTCTTATTATCTTAGCTCCTACTTGAAGTTCTCCTTCAAGTTCTTCTATTAACTTATCTACAACTGGTATTACACTAACTAATGCAGTACCACCACCTGCAACTATACCTTCTTCAACAGCTGCTCTTGTAGCATTTAATGCATCTTCTATTCTTAATTTTCTTTCTTTAAGCTCAACTTCTGTAGCTGCCCCAACTTTTATTACAGCAACACCACCTGCAAGTTTAGCTAATCTTTCCATTAATTTTTCTTTATCAAAATCAGAAGTAGTTTGATCTACTTGATGTTTGATTTGATTTACTCTGTCTTCTATAGATTTTTTATCTCCAGATCCATCTACTATTGTAGTGTTGTCTTTAGTTATTTTTACAGATCCAGCTCTACCTAACATAGATATATCAGCATCTTTTAAGTCATATCCTAATTCTTCAGATATAACAGTTCCTCCAGTAAGTATAGCTATATCTTCTAACATAGCTTTTCTTCTATCTCCAAATCCAGGAGCCTTAACTGCAACAACATCAAATACACCTTTTAATTTGTTTATTACTAATGTAGATAAAGCTTCCCCTTCTACATCTTCAGCTATTATTAATAATTTTTTACCTTGTTGTACTATTTGCTCAAGTACAGGTAATATATCTTGTATATTATTTATTTTTCTATCTGTTATTAATATATATGGATCATTTAAAACAGCTTCCATTTTATCAACATCTGTTACCATATATGCTGAAACAAATCCTCTATCAAATTGCATACCTTCAACTGCATCTAACTCTGTATGCATAGTTTTAGACTCTTCAACTGTTATAACTCCATCTTTACCTACTATCTCCATAGCTTCAGCTATTAAATTACCTACTTCTTCATCTCCTGCAGATATAGACGCAACTTGAGATATAGAT
Source organism: Paraclostridium sp. MRS3W1 (assembly GCF_032465715.1). NCBI lineage: Bacteria > Bacillati > Bacillota > Clostridia > Peptostreptococcales > Peptostreptococcaceae > Paraclostridium > Paraclostridium sp. MRS3W1. The sequence continues at coordinate 38,755 of NZ_JAWDJM010000175.1, forward strand.
TCTTTAGTCTCTATAGTTCTTGATTGTTTCTTTAATTCTTCAACAGCTACTTCTACAGCTTTTTGAATTCCTTTTCTTAAAAGTACTGGGTTAGATCCAGCAGTTACATTTTTTAACCCTTCTCTTATTATAGCTTGAGCTAAAACTGTAGCAGTTGTAGTTCCATCTCCAGCTACATCATTAGTCTTAGTTGCAACTTCTTTAACTAATTGAGCTCCCATATTTTCAAATCTATCTTCTAATTCTATTTCTTTTGCTATAGTAACTCCATCATTTGTTATAAGTGGAGCCCCAAATTTTTTATCTAATATAACATTTCTTCCTTTTGGCCCTAATGTTACCTTAACTGTATCTGCTAATTTGTTTACACCAGCTTCTAAAGCTGTTCTTGAATCTTGTGCGAATTTTATTTCTTTAGCCATATCTCATAATCCTCCCTTTATACTTATTCAACTACTGCTAATATTTCACTTTGTTTTAATATAGTGTATTCTTGTCCTTCTAACTTAATTTCTGTTCCTGCATATTTAGAATATATAACTTTATCTCCAATATTTAATTCCATTTTAATTTCTTTACCATCTACTATTCCACCAGGTCCAACTTCTACAACCTCTGCTATCTGAGGTTGTTCTTTAGCTGTTCCAGGTAAAACTATACCACTTGCAGTTTTTTCTTCTGCTTCTACTTTCTTTATTACTACTCTGTCAGCTAATGGTCTTATTTTCATAATTATCCCTCCTAATGAAATCTATGTATTTTATCACTCTATTACTTAGAGTGCTAACAACTTTATAATATATTATATTTGCTTATTTTTCAATACCCTTAATTAATTTTATGCAATTTTTATGCGAGGAAATTTTACTGTTATCGACAAACCTCCTCGCATATTATAAACTTATAAAATTGGTGAAAATAATCTTGCTACTGATTCAACCCATTTTTTTATTAAAGGTCTTTTTTCAAAATCTTTAAGGTGTATTTCTTTACTATTTTTTAAATCGTCATAGAAGTCTTCAGTTATTTTTTTTACTATTTGTTCATCATACATAAATGCATTAATTTCAAAGTTTAGCATAAAACTTCTTAAGTCCATATTTGCAGAACCTGTTGATGCAATCTTATCATCTATAATTACTACTTTAGCGTGTATAAATCCTTTTTTATATAAGTAAACTTTTCCCCCAGACCTTAAAATATCATCAAAATATGAATATGATGCTTGATGTACTATTTTATGATCAGCTATACCAGGGAATATAATTCTTACATCAACGCCTCTTAATGCTGCACTCTTTAATGCTCTTAATAAACTTTCATCTGGTATAAAGTATGGAGTTTCTATATAAACTCTTTCTTTAGCATTACAAATAGCTGAAAAATATGCATAGTGTATAGCTTCCCAGTCACTATCAGGACCTGTTGCTACCACCTGTATCATGCTATTTCCTTTGTAATCTAGTTTAGGAAAATATTTTTCATCAAAAACTGACTTTTGAGTTGTATAATACCAGTCTATTAAAAATACCATTTGTAACATATAAACAGAACTTCCTTCAATTCTTATATGAGTATCACGCCAATATCCAAACTTTTTGTTTTTACCCATATACTCATCACCTATATTTATACCACCTGTATATCCTATGCATCCATCGATTATAACAATCTTTCTATGATTTCTATAGTTAATTTTCCCTCCCATTAGAGGGAACTTTGCAGGTAAAAAAGGAACTATTTCTATGCCCTCTTTTTTCATCTCTTTAAAGAATTTTCTATGAAACCAAAACCTCCAACATCCTACATCATCATATAAAATTTTTATACTCAGACCTTCTCGAGCTTTTTTTATCAACAAATCCTTAATCTTTCTTCCAATTTCACTATCTTTTATTATGAAGTACTCTAAATGGATATGTTCTTTAGCTTCTTCTATATCTTTTATTAGTCTTTCAAACTTTTCATTCCCATCAATAAATATTTCTACTTTATTATTAGCTGTAAATGGGAACTTTCCTGTGTTTAAAAGCAAACTTATAACTTTCTTTTTTAATCCTTCAGAATCATCTAATTTTGATAACTCTTTATTTTTTATAGCTTCTTGTTCAAGATCTACTAACTCTTCTATTGACCTCAAATTTTGAAATAAATTATTTTCTTTTATATCTGTGGCTAGTTTCTGAGTTTTAAATATTTTTCTCTTTCTTATATTTCGGCCTAGCACCCCATATATAACTAGCCCAATCCCAGGAAGTACCATAAATATTAGTAACCATGCCATAGTCTTAGCTGGATCTCGATTTTCGAGTATTATATTTATAGCAACCACAATACTAGCTAGATAAGATATTCCTACATAACTTAAAACTAGTATGTCTAAAGCACTCATATATCCTCCTTATTTTTATCTTCCTATTCCCAATTCTCTAGCATAATAGAATAGATATTGTTGTGCAAATCCTGATAAATCTTCAAATTTATCTATCGCATACTTTCTTATTTTAGGCAGACTCATATCATCTTCTACATAAAATTCTTGCATAACTCTTTTTACCCATACATCAACAGGGAATGTATCATACTTTTGCATACCGAATAACGCTATACAATCGCAAACTTTTGGACCTACTCCATTAAATTCCATAAGTTTTTTTCTGCAATCTTCTGTTCCTAAATTCTCATAGTTATATACATCTTCATTTTCACTTATAACTCTTTCTGTAGTTGCCTTTATATATTTATCTCTAAACCCTGTAGAGCAAGCTCTTATATCAGCTATACTGGCTTTACTTAATTGCTCTGGTGTTGGAAAATCGTAATAATCTACTCCATTGAACTTTCCAATATAAGTACCATACTCCCTTGATAAATTAGATATAGCTTTTTGAATCATAGGAATTCTATTATTAGACGATATTATAAATGAAATTAACATCTCCCATGGATCTTGACGTAGAATTCTTATTCCCCATCCAAATTTTGTTGCCTTTTCTAAATACTCATCCATATTTTTTAGTTCATTTTTTATTTTTGCATAATCTGTTTCTAAATCAAAGTAAGATTTCCATATTGTATTGAAATCTTCTAAATTAGTATTCTTTAAATAAACTGTATTTCCTTCTCTAGATACATTTATTACTCTACCTTTAGCTACCCCTGTATATGAACCATCATCTTCTGCTTTCCACCTAAAACATTGTCCACATTCAAATATATGCTTAGGATCAAAATCTAATGCACCTTCTATAACCACTGAATTTTCTTTTTCATAAACTTTCATAAATTTCGCTCCTTTTTATATAAACTTATAGTTTTAATTCTACCCATATTTCGTTAAATTTAAATTAACTATTTATTTTTAATACAAATTTAATTTAAAAAGTCTAGAGTAGAATTAGTGATTCTTTTTTGCTAAAATACATAAGACATTATTTTTAGAGGGTGATTATATGAATAGTAGAGGTATATTTATAGCTATAGAAGGTCCTATAGGAGTTGGTAAAACAACATTAGCTAATATTTTAAACAATCATTTTAACTGTACTTTACTAAGGGAAATAGTAGAAGAGAATCCATTTTTATCAAAATTTTATACAGATATTAAGGAATACGCATTACAAACGGAATCATTTTTTTTATTTAATAGAATCAAACAATTAGAAGATACTGAGAAAAATTTATTGAGTCAAGGCACAAGTGTTGTTAGTGATTATCACATTATTAAAAATCTTATATTCGCAGGAATAACGCTTGATAATATGCAGTTTTATAAATATAAACAAATGTATAATATTTTTATTAATGACCTGCCTCAACCAGATATAATAATCTATCTTAACTCAAATACAGATGTATTAATGAATAGAATAGCTATGAGAGATAGAAGCTTTGAAAGACAAATGGATAGAAACTATATACAAGAATTAAGTACAGAGTATAAATATTACTTTAATCCATTATCTATAAAACATAATTTTGTAGGTAAAGAACCTCTTATATTAGAAATAGATAACTCTAATTTAGATTTTCTAAATAATGACAATGATAGAAAATTTATAATAAAAAAAGTAGAAGATGCTATTAACAGCTTAGGAGGACATGAAAATGTTTAAATTGGTAAATCAGTGTAATAAACCGTTAAATAGAGATTTATTTATAACTGTTGCAGGAAATGTTGGTGCGGGTAAATCTACACTTACTAAATTAGTTGGTGAAAAATTAGGTTTTGAAACTCATTTTGAAAAAGTTAATGGAAATCCATACCTAGAAGATTTTTATAAAGATCAAAATACTTGGGGATTCCACTTACAATTATATTTTTTAGCTCAAAGATTCAAACAACAAAAAGAAATAGATAGTAACGGACTTAATAATATTCAAGATAGAAGTATATATGAAGATGTTGAAATATTTGCTAGAAATTTATATGATAACGGGAAGATGAGTAAAAGAGATTATATAACTTATAGAGATTTATTTAATGATATGGTTCCTCACTTAAGAAGACCCGATTTAATGATCTATCTAGATGGATCTATAGATACTATCGTAAATAGAATCAATATGAGAGGTAGAGAGATGGAGAAGTCTGTTGATTTAGATTACTGGACTAATCTTCATAACAGATATAAAAAATGGATTGCTGAGTATGACCAGTCTCCTGTTCTTTATGTAAATATAAATGAAATTGACTTAAAAAATAACCCAGAACACTTAGATGCTTTATGTAATGAAATAAAAAGCTTATTAAATATATAAAATTTAAAATAGTGAATTAACTAGGATAGAAATATAATTTATTAAATTTTTAAAATTATATTTCTATCTTTTTTATTATTTTTTTTATTTTTTTACTTAAAACAGTATATGAAACTTATGATTATTGGTAAAATAGATATATATTTCATGAACCATTACTTTTTTTGATGATTTAATCCAAGGAGGAATTTTTAATGATAGAAGAGTTTAAAACATTTATAGCAGTTGTTGAACATCAAAATTTTACCAAAGCCGGTGAAAGTATAAATTTATCTCAACCAACAGTAAGTACTCATATAAAAAATTTAGAGAATTATTTTAATACAACTCTAATAAACAGATCTATTAAGCAGAAAAACATATCTATAACTGATAATGGATACTTATTATATAAAAGAGCTAGAGAAATAATAACATCTATAGAGTCGGTAAAGGATGAACTAAACAGTATTTCTAGTTCAATCAAAGGTCATATAAAGATAGGTGCTAGTTTAACTATTGCCGAATACTTTTTACCTAACTTCTTAGCTGTATTTTCTGAAAAATATCCAGATATAGAAGTAGAAATGCTTGTTGAAAATACACATAAAATTTGTGAAAAAGTAAAAAGTTCAAACCTAGATATTGGGTTGGTTGAAGGAAGCCTTACTTCATTTGATTTCAATCAAAAATTCTTCTTTGAAGATAGTATGATTTTAACATTTTCTCCAGATTTAGAAATTGATCCATTAAATTTTAATATAAATTCAATAAAAAATAAAAAATGGATAGTAAGAGAAGAAGGTTCTGGAACAAGAGAATATTTAAACATATTCTTAAGTAATAATAAAATAACACCTAGACAAATAATGGTATTAGGAAGCAATCATGCTGTAAAGGAAGCTGTAAAAAGCAATCTTGGAGTTTCAATTATATCTAAATTGGTAACAGACTCAGAAGGAGATTCTTTAGCAACTGTTAGTTTAAATGATACTTACAATAGATACTTCTCTTTTATAACACCAAAAGATATAAAACCATCAAGTACAACAACTTTATTTATAGATGAGTTAAATAAATTTTCAAATTTTGAAAAATAAAAGAAAATCAAAGACCTCGGAAATGTCTTATAACTAACATACTTCCGAGGTCTATTATTTAATTAATATACACTATCACTTTTAATCTATTTTCAAATTTTATAACTTATTTGATATTAATTGTATAGTTACTATCTAAAGAGTCATAACTATAGACATATAAATAATATAAACCAGCATCTGCATTATAAGTATTTTTTAATAAATTGTTTTCAATGCTAGGGTAAGCAACATAATTATTTAAATCAGTAGACTTATATAGTATCCAGTTAATACCATGACCATCTAAATTATCTAAAACTATATCTATAGTTTTAGGATCTTTAATTTCAAAAGAAAAAACGTCATTAGTATCATCTTTGCTTAAAGAACCTTTTACTTCACTTCCTAAAGATATTGTATTAGCAGTTTCAAAACTATCATTTGGCTCAATTTCTTTAATATCACCTTCTACAACTTCACCTTTTGGTAAAATACCGGTAAACACAACTTCAAATTCATATTTATTATTATTAACCTTGTAGTCAACAAAGTAATTAGTAACAGTCTTATAACCAGACCAAGGAAGTTTTTCTAAGGAATTTAAAAATTCATTAGATTTGTTATTCATAGCTTCCCAATCTTTAGCTTCTCCTCTAGAAGTATCTCCTGTATAAGTTCCTGTTAAAGTAAATGTATCAAAAAATTCGCCTTTTTCTCTAACTATATTTACATTTTTTAATGGAACTATATTTTTAATATCAGAAGAAATTTTATTTAAATCAATAGCATCATGAGTAGCCAAATAATCATCAGAAACAAGTGGAACTGTCAAAGAATCATACTTATCAACTAAGTTTTGCATATGAGTTTGATAACCTTGATCTACTGTAGTACTTTTACTTAATGTTTCTATATAAGAATCATATCCAGATACATTATTAGATATAATGTTATCAACTAAATTATTAAATATATCTAATCTATTATTGTACATATAATCACAAAATGCAAAACCATAATAATAGAAATCCCAAGATCCATACTTAGAATGAAGTAATTTATCTGTAGAAAATCTTTCCGCTGGGTCAGTTGCTAAACCAGAAACTTGAGATTTTCTAGGAAGTACATCATTATCTCTAGTAGACCCTGCAAAAAATTCTGCACTACCTTCTTCAAACCAAGTCAATCTCCAATCCTTACCCTGATAAAAATCACCCGTTCCCCACATACCAGGAACCATGTAACGACCTTGTAAATAGTGACAGTACTCATGTCTAAATAACTCTTCTAAACTAAATATACTCTCCTCAGGAGTTCTCTCATAAGTAAAAAATGTGCCGTCACCTTCTATATACATACCACCATTATCAGTGCTATATCCGTATAGAGGTTGGTTAAGTTTATATTCCTTAGGGCTATTATATAAAACCATAGTTAAAACATCGTCTGGATTTCCTTTTTCTAGTTCATTATCATTCCCTATAACTCTATGGAATTGAGCTTTTACTTCTTTAGATGCCCAATATAATCTTTGAACTTTTTCCTTCGTAACCTTATCACCAGTACGAATTACCATAGATGAATCTTCAAAAGTATACACATTAGGTAAATAGTGTGATTTTCCCTCTTCTCTTATTTTATTAATATCTAGAACAGTTCCATCAACTAACTTCCCATTGAAGTAATATGAAATAAAATCGACTGCATCAAAATATTGAATAGATAAATATGGATAAATTTCTAAACAGCTATCAAGTTTCTTTTGAATATTTGTTGAATTTGAATGGAAGTTCGATAATTTAGCGCAATAATACATCCCTGCATTAATTAACCAATCATTATCATCAGTTACATTGCTTAATATAGCAAAGTTTGTAACAGCATCTATATATCCATCAACTTTAGAAAACCAAGGTGATTTGTCTGCAGTTGTATTAGAATTGTACAAATAGGAATTTAAATCATATTCTATACCCTTAGTGATTTGGAATACAGCATTTGTTTTTGAGTAATCTTTTAAATTAGCATCTAAACTGCTATTAAACTGATTTAAAATAGGCACGCAATTATTTATAACCTCAACATTGCAAGCACTATTTCCAATTAACATACCCAAAGACTGAATAACATTATTTTGACCAGACTCCCCAATCTTGAAATTAGGATTTTTCTGAATTGAAATCATGGCAGGTATACATTTTTCTCTATAAGCTCTATCGTATAAATGACTAAGTGAATCGTTATAATAAGCTAAATAAAAACCAGATCTTAAAACTTCTACCAAAGTAGGTATTCCTTTATCATCAGTAGCAGTATAAGTTGCTCCTCTATCTTCTAACGTCTTAATAATTGCATTAACACGAGCTTCATCGTTATAAAATTTGTAAGCATCTTCATTATAAACAAAAATATCTTTTATTTGAAACCAATCTATCGTAACTAGTAAATCTGTTAACTCCTTATAGCTTAATTTATTAAGGTCATTATAGGTATAGGTAGCAGACTTACTTAGCTTTGCGGACTTCCCTGACTTAAGTTTTGTGTCTGTATCTTGCTTTCCTAAAGGCTCAATATTTAAATCTTTCTTGAACTGATTTTCCTTAGTATCGTGCTTAATCTTTTGACCTATATGGAAAGGCATAGTATTTATATCACCTGGAATATTACTAGAACTAGGTGGTTGAGTATTTGCAAATGAAATGAATGTTAAATTAGTTAAAACCAAGGCTAAAGCTAAAGTAAAAATCAAAAACTTAGAATGTCTCTTCTTCATAGTGCCTCCTTATGCTCTTTAAAATATAATCTTGTAGTCAAGATATACTTTTATCTATATGCGTAAATAAGGATAAGCGTTCCAAACAAAAAGAAGGTAATAAATGACTAATCATTTATTACCTTCTTTTTTCCCCATCAAATGTAGCTATCATTATGTTTTAATTGGAGTATTTATTATTGAATGAGCGTTAAAGACTGTATTTTCAGGTCTTTAGCGACTGAGATAATTAATTCTCCAATTAAACCCACTAATTATATTACATGCCTAGTTCTTTAAATTCTCTACTTCCTGGTTTTATTAAATCTATATCTCCAGCTTCACATAAAGGACATCCATCAGCTTCATAAACTTGTATATCTAATTTTATTGCACTGTATATAGGCATTCCTATATCATGATTAGTTCTATCTGCTATACATGCAACCCCTATAACTTCTCCGCCTAAAGCTTCTAATGCTTTCTTTGTCTCTATTGTAGACTTTCCAGTAGTAACAACATCTTCAGCTATTATTATCTTAGCCCCTGGCTTAACTTCAAATCCTCTTCTTAATTGCATTTCTCCATCTTTTCTCTCTGTGAACACAGATTCTTTTCCTAATTGTCTACCTAATTCATATGAAACTATAACTCCTCCCATAGCTGGTCCAACAACTAAGTCTATTCCTAAATCTTTTATTTGATCAACTACAGTACTTAATACTTTCTCAGCTTGATTTGGAAATCTTAAAACCTTAGCACATTGTACATATCTATTACTATGCTTTCCTGAAGATAATAAAAAGTGCCCTTCTAATAAAGCATCACATTCTTTTAATATTTCAACAACATTTACATTACTCATAATTATATTCTCCCTTATAGTTAATTTTTCTTTTTCCTAATCCACAGTAATTTTAACTTAAGCTCAGCTCAGGATAATAAATAGTTTGTTGAAGAAGCGTTAAAGACCATGTTTTTTAGGTCTTTAGCGACTGAAACAACTATTTATCATCCGTAGCTACCTCATTAAAATTACTTAAACTATACCTCTAATTTCATCTAAACTTTGTATTCCTTCTCTATCCATATAATCTTCTATTCCTTTGATTATATCTAATCCAATTCTAGGATTTATAAAATTAGCAGTTCCAACTTGTATACAAGTAGCTCCAGCCATTATAAACTCTATAGCATCTTGCCAAGTAGTTATTCCACCCATTCCCATTACTGGTATATTTACTGCTTTACAAACTTCATGTACCATTCTAAGTGCTATAGGTTTTATAGCAGGTCCAGATAATCCAGCATATACATTTTCAAATATTGGCTTTTTCTTATTTATATCAATAGCCATAGCTTTAAAAGTGTTTACTAAAGATATTCCATCCGCACCTTCTTCTTCACAAACTTTAGCCATCCCAACTATATCTTCAGCATTTGGAGATAGTTTAACTACTAATGGCAAGTTAGTTTTTGCTCTAACCGCTCTAACAACTTCCCTTGCAACCTCATTTTTTATCCCAAAGGCCATACCTCCTGCCTTAACATTTGGACAAGAAATATTTAATTCTATCATATCTATAGGCTGGTCGTTTAGTAACTCTACACCGCTTATATAGTCATCTAATGTTCCTCCACCTAAATTTGCAATTCTAACCGTATCTAGTTCTTTAAAAAACTGAAGTTCATTTTCTATGAAACCTCTTACTCCAGGATTTTCAAGTCCTACGCTATTCATCATCCCTGATGGAGTTTCGTGGACTCTCATACCTTTATTTCCATCTCTTTTTTCCAATGTAAGCCCTTTGCTACTTATTCCACCCAATTTTTCTATATCATAAATTTCTGCATATTCTTTTCCAAATCCAAAAGTCCCAGATGCCATAACTAAAGGATTTTTAAATTCTATATTTCCGAATTTAACATTTAAATTAGCCATTAAATATCACGTCCTCTCCCCAGAACACTGGACCATCTTTGCATGTTTTTTTATTTCCAAATTTAGTTTTACAAGTACAAACTAAGCAAGCTCCTACCCCACATGCCATATGATTTTCTAAAGATACCATTATCTTTGTATTGGTTCCTTCTGTCATGTTTACTAACTTTTTCATCATGGGTGTAGGGCCACAAGTTAATATATAATCATATTTTTCTACATCTAATATATCTGTAACAAAAGTGTCTCCTATAGCTATGTTTACTTCATTACATACTTCATTATATTCTTCTTCTAATATAGCTTCTTTTCTGAATCCTAGGTATGCATCACAGTTTTCAATGTTCTTAGCTACTAGGTATAGTGGAGCTATACCTATGCCTCCTCCTACTAAAGCAACCTTCCCTTTTACATTTTCATATCCATTTCCATAAGGGCCCTCTAATTTAATTTCATCATTTACCCTTAAATTACTTAATATTTTAGTTCCTTCTCCCACAACTTTATATAAAAAAGATATACTATCTTCATTTACATCATGAACACTTATCGGTCTTGAAAGTAATGGGTATGTATCCCAGGCTCTAAGCATGTAAAATTGACCCATCTTAGCTTCAAATTCACCCTCTACCTTCATAAAATACATATCTTCGCCTATATATTTATTTTCTAAAATTTTGTACATTATTGAATATCCCCCTTTACGTCATACATAACTCTTCCATCTCTTATAGTCATTATTATTTTCCCTCTAACTTTTTGACCATCAAATGGATTGTTTTTTCCTTTAGATATAAACTTAGATACATCTATAACTTCTTCTTGTTCCGAATCTACTATAACTAAGTCCGCTCTTAAACCTTCTTTTATTAATCCTTGATTTAACCCTAGTAATTTAGCAGGATTTGCACTCATCATCTCACTTAATTTATTTAAAGATATATTATTTTCATTAAATACTTTGTTTACCATTTGGAATGCAACTTCTATATTAGATATTCCAGGAGCTCCCTTTTCTTTGTCTTCTTTTGTATGAGGGGCATGATCCGTTCCTATCATATCTATATATCCATCTTTTATTCCTTGAATTAAGTGTTTCATGTCTTCTTCCTCTGCAAAAGCTGGGTTAACTTTATATTCTAATCCATATCCGAATATATGATGAGGTCCTACCTCACAAGTGAACTTATATCCATCATTTTTATACTTTTTAATTTCATCTAAAGTGTCTTTTAAACTTATATGACAGATATGAAGGTTTCCTCCAACCTCTTTAAGCATGTTCAAATCTCTTTTTACTATTTCAAATTCCGGCTGACAATGTGTTAGAACTTTAAAATCTAATTTTTTAGATAAACTAAGTGCATCTCTCATTATGTTTTCATTGTGAAGGGTGTATCCATCATCAGAGAATAAGTCTGTATACGTTCTCATTTTTTCTATATCTATAATTTCTTCACCTTCAAGGTTTTCTGTTATAGCGCAAACTTGCTTTATATCACATAAATCTAACTTCTTAGCTTTGCTTAACACATATTCCATAACCTGTTCGTTGTCACAAACCGGCTTAGTATTTGCCATTGGACAAAGCACTGTGAATCCACCTTTTAATGCTGCCTTTTGTCCTGTTTCTAAATCTTCTTTATGTGTTAACCCCGGATCTCTTAAGTGTGTGTGTAAATCTATAAATGCCGGCATTAAAATCTTATTTTTTCCATCTATAATTTTTAAACCTTCAATATCAGTAGGATTTATATTCGAGTCTATTTTAGAAATCTTACCATTTTCAATAAGTAAATCTCCTTTAAAGTTCATACTAGAATCAATTATTTTTACGTTTTTTATAAGAAGTTTACTCATTTGCATCTACCCCCAGAAGTTTCATTATTAACGCCATTCTAACGTACATTCCATATTTTGCTTGATCGAAGTATACCGCTCTATCATCTTTATCTACCTCTGTATCAATTTCATTTACTCTTGGTAATGGATGCATAACTAACATATCTGGTTTAGCTTTTTTCATTTTTTCTGTTGTTAATATATAACAATCTTTAAGTCTTTCATATTGTTCTTGATCTTCAAATCTTTCTCTTTGGACTCTAGTCATATAAAGAACATCTAAGTCTTCTATAACCTCATCTAAACTATTAGTTTCCACATATTCGTGCCCAGCTATAACTTCTTTTATATATTGAGGCATTTCTAACTCTTTAGGTGATATAAATACAAATTTAGTATTTTTATATCTTGCCATAGCTTTAACTAGTGAATGTACTGTTCTTCCGTTTTTTAAATCTCCACATAATCCGATAGTGTGATTTTCTAAATTTCCTTTAAGTGATTTTATTGTAAGAATATCTGTAAGTGTTTGAGTTGGATGTTGATTTCCTCCGTCTCCTGCATTTATAAATGGTACTCTAGCAAACCTTGACGCCTCTAAAGCTGAACCTGCTCTTGGGTGTCTCATGACTATAGCATCAGCATAACAAGATACTGTTTCCATAGTGTCTTCTAATGTTTCTCCTTTTGCTGTTGATGAAGAATTTGGTTCTGAAAAGCCAATTACCTTTCCACCTAATCTGTTCATTGCAGCTTCGAAGCTAAATCTTGTTCTTGTTGATGGTTCATAAAATAAAGTTGCTAGTAAATTACCTTCACAAACTCGTGAGTATTTTGACGGATTGTCAATTATATTTTGAGATAAAGATAGAATTTCATCTATTTCATTTATCGAAAAGTCTTCTGGTTGGATTAAATTTCTTCCCTGTAATTTCATATATGTTCCTCCTTTTTTAGCCTCTCTGGACTAAATTTAAAAGTATTTTAATTTTTTTCTTTTATAGAATATTATCACCTTTAAGAAACGATGTCAATATGAGTTTCAAAAAATCTAGGCTTTATTTGAATGTAAAAAAACAGGTTTAATATGTTTAGCAAAGAGTTAATATATGAATTTTAGCGACATTTCAAACTCACCTTCCCACTTTTATAGAATATAAAAAAGGATGTATCTAAAACAGATAGCGAAATCAAATATATATGTTTTAGCGACATTTCAAAGCATCTTTTCAGCTTTGATGGAGCAAAACATATATATTTGCTAAAGCGTCTATCTATTTTAAACTACATCCTTGTAAATTCTATACTATAATACTCTCTTAGCTCCTACGTAAGCTTTTTGCCAGTAAGATGAGTTTATGTTACTAACTTTAACAACATCTCCTGAGTTTGGTGCATGAACCATGTTTCCTCCACCAACATATATACCAACGTGGCTTACTCCTCCTCCGCCAGTTGCGAAGAATACTAAGTCTCCTGCTTGTAAATTAGCCTTACTTACAGATCTACCAACTCCGTATTGAGAAGATGAAGTTCTTGGTAAAGATACTCCTGCAGCATTTCTAAATACATATGAAGTAAGTCCTGAACAGTCAAAGCTGTTAGGCCCTTCAGCTCCCCATACATAAGGAGATCCTAACTTAGCATAAGCTAAGTCAACTACAGCTGAGGCAGCATTTGAGTTATTAACTGGTGGTGCTGGCTTTTCTTCTTCAGTTGAGTTATTGTTGTTATTATTGTTATTGTTATGGTTATTGTTATTATTGTTATTTGTATTATCGTTATTATCTACATTACTGTTGTTATCATTATTAGTGTTGCTATTGTTATCATTATTATTTTCGTTATTATCTACATTATTGTTGCTGTTGTTATTATTGTCATTGTTAGTTGTACTGTTGTCATTGTTATCTTCAACAGCATCATTATTGTTGTTATTGTTGTTATTGTTGTTTTCAACATTGTTGCTTTCATTTTCATTAGTAGCATCATTGTTTGTTGTTTGATTGTTATCAGATACTTGTCCATCATTTTGATCTTTAACATCTGATTGAGTCTTTTCTTCTTCTACTACTGGAGCTTTATCAGATACGTATAAATCTCTTACAAATCCTTCATTTTCTCCATTTTTAACTTTTACCCAGTTACCTTCAGTTCCTAAAACTTGAACTTTTGTAGAAGCTGGTAAATTATCTTTTACATCAGACTCTACATGAGCATCTTTTCTTAAATTTACTTTATCTGCTGTTATATAAGCATTAGCTGCTTTAACATCAACGTATCTAGATGCTATCCATCCTTCAGTTTCATCATCTAATTGAACTTTATACCATCCATCTTGCTCTCCAACTATTTTAAATTGGTCACCTGTGTATGCTATAGTTTGAACTGATCCTTGCTTTCTTACTTTTACAGCAACTCCATCTTTAACTTCTGCAACTTTAAAATCTACATCTTTATAGTCTTTTAAATTTATTACATTCTTTTCATTAACGTCTTTTTTATCTGTTGCCTTCTCAACTTTTGCATCGTCTGCATGCGCTATCCCGTTCATTGATAATGCCATAAATGATGCAAATACTGGTACTAATATTTTTCTCTTCATAATGTTTTTCCCTCCAAAAATTCACCATAAGTATTCTTACGTGTTATTTTCATAGCTGAAACCTATGTAGGATAAAATACTAATACACAAGATATTTTCATTTTTGTATTTATATGTCACAACTTTGTAACTGTTTTGTAAATAATTGTTACAAGTTATATAGTATTCTTATATTAACAATATTTAACTTATATCTTGTATATAATATTTAAAAATTTATTATTTTATCCAAAAATAACTTTTAATATACATTTTTATATTAATTATATACTATTTTTTTCAAAAAGTAAATAAATTTGGATATTTTAGCAGATATTAGCATGGAATTTTTTATATCTAGTATATAAATTTTTTTATATGCTTTTTTTATTTTTTGCATAAAAATAAAAGTGTACATTTAATCAGTATAAGAC